>JAVBXV010000354.1 GCA_030824405.1 Anaerolineales bacterium
TTGGGTTTGCCTTCGAGCAGAACACTGCCATCTTTGAGGGCGATGACACGGTCTGCAAATTCAGCGATCCATTCCATTTTATGTTCAACCAATACAACGGTCATGCCTTCCTCTGCCATCTTGCGGATGGTGCCGAAGACTTCGCGTGTGCCGATCGGGTCCATTTGCGAGGTCGGTTCGTCGAGGACGAGCAGCCTGGGTCGCATGACCAGGATCGAGGTCAGAGCGACGCGTTGTTGTTGTCCGCCAGATAAAGAATAAGGCGAGCGGTCTGCCAGATCGCGGATGCCTGTCAGAGCCATGGCATCCTCCACGCGGTTTTTCATTTCGTTGCGCGGTACGCCAATGTTTTCCAGACCGAAAGCGATCTCTTCAAAGACGGTGTATTTTGCGCCAGAGATTTGGTTGAACGGATTTTGAAACGCAAGGCCGACATTCAATATCCATTCATCAAGCGTGGACTTGCTGGATTCTTTGTCTGCCACTTCGATGGAGCCGCTGATCTCGCCTTTGAAAAAGTGCGGTACAAACCCCGCCAGCGCATAACACAGCGTGGATTTTCCCGCGCCGTTTGGGCCGACAATGGAAACGAACTCACCCTCGTTCACTTGCAAGTTTACATTTTGCAAAACGGGTGTTTTGGTAAGCGGATATTTATAGGTGACGTTTTGGAGATTTACGAAAGCCATAGGTTCAACGCAATGGAAATAATGATGAGGGCGACGAGTGCCCAACGAAGGGTCTGTTCAAAAGACGGGTCTGGGATTTCATGCAGGGAGGTCTTTGTTTGTTTGGAGGTGAAGCCGCGCGCTTCGATGGCGATGGCGCGTTCTTCCACTTCCATCAGCGAGCCGAAGACGAGAGGGCCGATCAGTGGGATCAGCGAGCCTGCTCTTTTGAGGAAACTGCTTTCCGTATCCAGCCCGCGCGAGCGTTGTGCGGCGATGATGGTTTGCGACTTTGCGATAATTTGTGGAAGGATCTGAAGTGTGGAAATAATAACGTACGAAAATTGCCCAGGCAGTCCGCGGCGGGTGAGATCGGACATTAATTCACTTGGGTGTGTGGTGACGAGGAAGAGTGTGAAACTGGATACCATCACAAAGACGCGCATCGCATTCTTGAATGCGAACATCAGGCTTTCCTGTGTAATATCCAGAAAATAGAATTTGAAGATGACGTCTGTTCCAATGGGCTGAAAGAAGGCCTGCATCAAAAAAAGAAAACCAGCCGCAGGCAGGATCAAGCGCAGCGCAGTGACTGAAAATTCGCGAAACACCCTGCCCAGCAGACTCAATGGAATGATGGCAACAAGCACAAGCAGGTGCGGCGTCCAATACCAGGGGAATGAGAAGGCGATCAGGATCAGGGTGAGGGTCAACACCAGTTTGGTCAGCGGGTTGAGGTTATGGATGATGCTGTCTCTTTTTATATGGAAGGAAAGTCTCTCATGCATAGGCGCTGATTATAAGCCACACCACAAAAAAGAGACCCAGCTTATCGCTGGGTCTCTTTTTTGAATTGATATGTTATTTATCCGCCAAGAATATTGCGGAGCATGAACGCGGCGAACAAAACAAGAAGGACTACAACGCCAATGGCAATGTACATCTGGTTCTTGCTTGTGCCGCCTTCGGTCTCCACCTGTTCAGGTTTGGGATAACCGCCGATGGTGCGCTTGGGCAACCCAAGGATGATGGCAAAGGCGATCATGGCAGTGGTGATCTTGTCTACAGGTTCGGTGAGGAAGCTGGTGCTGACCACGGCCTGCCAAATTCCCTGTCCTGTCTGGAGCAGGTATGCAGTGATGAAGGAGGAACCGCTGGCAGTGATGCCGCCGAAGAGGTACACAGCAATGGGAGTTGAAACGATGGCGGCGGTGAGTGCAACCACAAAACCAGTCACAACCACTTTCCACCAGGATTTGAAGAAGCCCCATTGAGCCATGCGGCCAGCCATGTAACCGATCATTGCGGCGACAGGCCACCAGGGAAGCGCACCTGGGTCAATGGCAATGCCCCAAATAATGTTGGAGAGTGCGCCTGTCAATGCACCAGCCCAAGGCCCGCACAAGACAGCTACCATGATGGTTCCAATGGAATCAAGGAAGACTGGTAGTTTGAGAACGAGAACGATCTGGCCTACGGCAATATTAATGCCGATGGCGATGGGGATAAGCACCCAGGTCTGTGTATTGAAGTTGTTCTTGATCTTTTCTAACATAGTGGCCTCCAAAGAATGTTTTGAAAATGAAATCACACATCTATGATAACACTCGATAATGCGAACCGTCACGAGTTGGCTTTTGCCAGTTTTTCCATCCTTTCCAGAAATAGCTCCATGAACATGCGCGGGCGCACACCCAATGCCAGTTTCATATTCGGAGCTTTCTTTTCGTAGTTGTAAAAATCTGCAAACGTATTTCCCAACCCAACGCCTGTTGAAATATCCACGTCCACATATAGATCCTGATAATCGCAAATCTCGGGCATGAAGGTCAACGCCAGCGTCATCGGGTCGTTGATCACACAGCCGTCGATCTTTTGATATTCATCGTGGAACTCCATGTAAAAACGGGTCGCGTCCGCAATGAATTTTGTGATCGGCGAATTGATCTTCAATAATCTGTTCAGATCATCTGTTGTGAAAATACATTGATAGGTTACATCCAGCGGGGTTAGGATCATCGGCATGCCTGAATGAAAAACAATATGCGCGGCATGCGGGTCTACATACGTATTGTATTCAGCCAGCGCCGTGGTGTTGCCCTGATGCCTGATCGCGCCGCCCATGATGAACACTTCTTTGACATTCTGCACAATGCGCGGTTCTTTACGAATAGCCATGGCGACATTCGTCAGCGGACCGATCGCCACCAGTGTGATCTCTCCCGGCTTGGACATGATCTGGTCGATCAGAAAATCGCTTCCGTGCTGCGCCTGAGCCTGCCCCAGCGGCGCGGACAGTTTTGCGTAGCCCAAGCCTGAGTCTCCGTGCGTTTCGGGGCTCAGCAGAGACGGCTGCACCAGCGGCAGATCACAGCCTTTGTAGACAGGCACATGACTCGCCTTTGCAAGCTCCAAAATTGAAAGCGCATTCGTCGTCACCCGCTCCGTGGATGCATTCCCGTGGATCGTGCTGATTCCATCGAGAACAATTTCGGGCGAGGCCAGAGCGAGCAGGATCGCGAGCGAGTCGTCGATCCCTGGGTCAGTGTCTAAAATAATATGTTTTGTCATTTTTTTATCTTCATGCAGCAGGCCGCGCTTTTCGCGCAACGCATGTGATGACAGGTTACAAACCCGCCTTGCATAATCCTTCCATTCTCTTTAAGAATAATTCAATAAAATCACGTCCGCGCACATTCAACGCAACCTTCATGTTGGCGGGCTTTTTGGATACTTTCATGAAATCAGCGAGCGTCTTTCCCATGGATATACCACCAGAGATGTCCACGTCTACGTAATGATCTTCAAAGGTGAAAAGTTCTGGCGCGATAATAACTGCGAGGGTAAGCGGATCGTGCAGGGCGCAGCCGTTGAAGCCTTCATATTTTTTATAGAAATCCATGTACACAGCGGTCGCATCGCGGACAAATTTTGCAATGGGCGCGTCGATCCTGTTCAATCGTTCAATATCTTCAGAAGTGAGCAGACATTTGTACGTCACGTCCAGCGGGATCAATGTGATTGGAATTCCCGAATGAAACACAATGTGCGCCGCGTGCGGGTCTGCGTGGGTGTTGAATTCAGCGGCGGGAGTGATATTGCCGCCTGCTCTGATCGCGCCGCCCATGATGACAAGTTCCTTCACTGCTTTGGCGAAACGCGGCTCCTTGCGGATGGCGAGCGCAATATTGGTTAACGGCCCTATGGGAAAGATGGTCAGTTCGTTGGGCTCGGCTAAAACTCTTTCGATCAAATAATCGATCG
>JAVBXV010000135.1 GCA_030824405.1 Anaerolineales bacterium
GCATGTAAACAAGATGACGGCGGCTAAAATTCTGAAAATGTTTTCGTTCATTGTGTACCTCTAATTTTGTAATATTTATTTTATTATTCGCGGGAATAATCTTCCCGTTGTTTTCATATATTTATTGTATTGGTCGCCAAAATATTCGATCATCAGCGATTCTTCAAATTTGATACGGGAGACCACTTCTAAAATGGTCATGCCTGCCCAACTTAGCCCAACCAGCCAGTTTGATGAAATCAACAGTGTTGAGCTTAAGATCAGGATAAAGGCTGTATAAATTGGATGTCGAATCAATCGATAAGGTCCACTGGTGATAAGTACTTGTTCCTTCATCATGCGCGGCGTGTCACTCCAACTATTGGCAAGAGTTACTTGTGCCCATTGAAGTAGGGCAAACCCTAAAATTGCTATTGCTACACCAGTCCCGCGGAGCCATGTGGGAAGTGAGAGTGATGTCGATGAAAGCCAGTTTGGTTGAACAACATAAGCAATCATGGAAATAAAACCTATCAGGCCGAGCAGGCTGGCAATTTTCGATATAACGCCTTCGTTGCGTTTTTTCAATGTCGCATCATCAGGCTTGCTTTGAGTTTTGACATAATATCCGCGATGCGCTGCAAATCCAATGATGAGGATCGGTAGAATAATTCTAAACATGGTTTCTGCTTGCATTTGACGTTCCTTGTTGTATTGTTACTTCTCCACAAAGATTTGATTTGTGATCGTTCTTCCCAAAACCACGTTTGATTTTTGACCCGAGACTTTGATCGTGAGATTGCCATCGAACTCGGAATAATTTTTCACGGTTAATTTCACTTCAGGGATGACGCCGATCTCGCGCAGGTGGCGGAGCAAGGCTGGGTCGTCGTCTGATACTCGTTTGACGGTGGCAGTTTCATCGGTCCGCAAGGAAGCGAGCGGGCATGATTCGTCAGTGGGCATCACCAGGTCTGCAGTGGGAATTAATTCGCCGTGCGGGTCGCGAGTCGGGTGTCCGAGGGCTTCGGCCATGCGCGCTTCGAAATCTTCCGAGATCACATGCTCAAGCCTGTCTGCTTCACGATGAACTTCATCCCACGAATAGCCGAGGGTGTTGACCAAAAAAGTTTCAAGCAGGCGATGATGACGAATGACTTCAAGCGCTGCTTTTTCACCTGATTTGGTAAGCGTAACGCCCTGATGTTTTTTATAGACAACCAGCGGCGGATTTGAAGATGCAAGTTTTTGCAGCATGCCAGTGACCGATGCAGGCGCGATATTCAAGCGTGCAGCGATGTCGTTGGTGCTGGCTGTGCCGCCGTTCTCGTTGAGCTCATAAATATGCTTGAGATAATCTTGAATGGATTGGGTGATGGTTTCTACCATAATTATTGAAAACTCCATAAGGTAAAGGTTGTGCAAACGAAGAAGACGAAATATGCAATGTTGAAGCCTGCGCCTTCTGTTGCATCGCGGACGAATTGTGGAAATATCTTTTTCAGCAGCATCCAGGCGATCGTGAGAGTAACGGGATTTACTGCGGCCATCCATGTGGGGAAGTGGGTGGTTCCTGTGCCAGCCAGTATTGAAAATAAAATGGATGCGATGATGATCAGGATCAGTAGTGGGGCGTAGGTGATGATCAATACCTTGCGATGACGTGCGATCATGTCTGCGATCACTTGTTGAGATTTTTCGTTGACATCATTCAACGCTTTGACATATTCACCCATGTAGAAAAATGTTCCATGTACGAATGTGCCGATGATGGTCGCAACCGCAAACAAAATACCCGTGATAAACCTGAGCGTTTCGTTCGCACCTTCGAGGCCTTGATACACCTGCCAAAACCCTGCGAGGATCAATGGCGTGGTGAATACGCCGATCAATGCGCCCCACATCATTCTCTGGCTTGAAAGCACAGCCATTTTTTCAGCATCAGAAAGCAGTTTTAGAAATGGCTTGAGTTTGGGGTATTCATCAATATTGATCCTGCCAGCCAGCAAGAGGACATCGCCAATTGCGTAAATGACCGAGCCAAGTATGGCAAGAATTCCTGTGATTTGAAGTGTGTTCATAGTAGAGCCTTGTAATTTAGTCTAACCTAAATATATTTTAGGCCAGCCTAAATAATTTGTCAAGGTTTGGTACTTGACTTTTGTGGGTGGTATCAGTAAAATTTACTTTGTTAGTACAGTGAATTTACAAAGTCTGTTTGGATGGTTTTAGCTCTGCGCGTAGACACTTGTTGGAAAAATCATGTTCTCAAGGATTTGCCGTCAGCCATGAAAAAAGCAACTCATCAACAAACCAAACAACATAATCGTGATCTGGCTCTTCGCACGATCTTTGCACACGAATCCATCAGCCGTGCAGAAGTGGCCCGCGTGACCAACCTCACTCGCACCACTGTCTCTGAAGTTGTGAATGGCCTGCTCTCTGAAGGTTTGGTGGAGGAAGTTGGGCGTGGGGAATCGATTGGCGGAAAGACGCCAATTCTATTAAGCATCGTCGCCGACTCACGCTATTTGATCGGCTTGAATCTTGCTCAGGATAAATTTGTTGGTGCGGTTGTCAATTTACGGGGGGAGATCAAGGAAATCGTGGAAGCGCCAGTCCATGACGATAATGGCGAAAAGGCGCTCGAAATTGTTTTCAAACTTCTCGATCAACTTATTCGAAAAAAATTAAGACCCATTGTAGGGATTGGCGTGGGTGCTCCTGGCCTTGTCAATACACGCGAGGGCATTGTTGTTAATGCTGTTAACCTGGCCTGGCAGGACCTGCCTCTGGGACAGCTTCTCGAAAAGAAATATAAACTTCCCGTTTCAGTTTTAAATGACAGCCAGGCAACCGCCATTGGTGAATATGTGTATGGCGGCGATCATGTGCCTGATAAGAACCTGATCGTGGTTAATGTTAAGCATGGTATTGGCGCAGGTATTTTGATCAATGGCCGTTTGTTTCAAGGCGATGGCGGCGGTGCGGGTGAGATCGGCCATGTGGTTGTGCAGGAGAACGGCGAACTTTGCCGTTGCGGAAAACAGGGTTGTCTCGAAACTGTTGCCAGCGCCCGCGCTGTGGTTCAAAAAATGAATATGGCCTCACTCGAAGATGCCATCTCATCTTTTCAGGCAGGGAACTCGAAGGCAGTTTCTGTGGTTGGAAAAGCAGGTCATTATCTTGGTGCAACCCTTGCAAATTTAATTGGCACGCTCAATATTCAGAAGATCGTTCTCACGGGGGATATGACCCGTTTCGGTGACGCATGGCTGCAGGAAGTCCGCGCGGCTATGCAAACTGGCGCACTCTCACGCATGGCAGAAGGCACGCAGCTATCCATCGGTACGCTCGATTATCGCGCCTGCATTCTCGGCGCGTCTGCGTTTTTGCTGCTCGATGATTATTCACTTTTGTTCAACGAGGAAAATTAATGACCTTGAAATTAATCCCTCCGCGTGTTGCGCCTCCGTTGGATGAGAATTTTCGTCCAGCGATTTTGGCGAATCAAAACTTTCAGCGTGAGGTCGAGTCTGTTGGTGCGCAATTAGTGATCGGCGTGGAAAGAAGCGGCGGTGAAATTTCGCGCTTCGAAACCAAAGTCTATCCTGAAAGCCACCCAGACTTTGAATCCAATTATCAATACATCGAACGCATTGTTAAGTTTTTGCTTTGGCAGCGCGGCGGACATACCTTGCACGTAGGCGGCTCGCCGAAGATCGCGGAATATTTGAAGAACGCATACAGCAGCCAGGGCGCGCAAAAATTTGATTTTGATTTTATGGGGACTCAGGTTTACGAAAAGGATTTCTCTGTTGTTGCCTGCGGTGTGGATGAAGTGCCCGCTTCGCGCGAAACGGGGAAATTGCTCGGCCGCAATTTGCAGGGTCATCGCATTGGGTTTGACTTGGGCGCCTCTGATCGCAAAGTCAGCGCCGTGG
>JAVBXV010000147.1 GCA_030824405.1 Anaerolineales bacterium
CCACGAATTGGGCGGCGGTCACCACGTACACGTTGTAGCGCATGGCAACCACGCCCGCCACGCCCTCGTTCATCACCTCTTGCGCCAGCGAACCGAACGCCCGCACCTGCGATTGCGATTCATCCACGTTCTTTGCGACATCGGGCTTCTCTTGAATGTCCGCGTGCGCCGAACGACACGCGTTCAAGATCAGCACAGGTGTATCGGTCTCCGCCAGCAGTTTGCCCAGCGAGGGTCCGTCCACCAATTGCGAGTTTTCGTTGTTCGCATCGGGCTTGGGATGTTCAAAGAATAAATATCCATGCGAACCATCGCGCAATCCGCCTAACATGATGGAAGACAGAGAACGCAGCCACTCGGATGGCTTGCTAGTATCGGTGTTGAGATACCCGCCGTGTCCATCGAAGTGGACTATGTGATACGGCTTGCCATTGGCTTTAGCGTTGCGTAGTGTTTTGCTCAACTGCTCGAAGGTCGGCGGTCGCAGCACATCGAGTTCGAAGCGCTCACGCGCCGCGTCGGTGAGACCTTTGAGCATATATCCCGATACCGAACGGAACGGCACATCTTCACTTCCGCCTGGTCGGCAGATCACCAGCAGAATCCGCACCTTGTCCGCGGGCTGGGGCTTGTGAACTTTTTGTGCGGGCTTGTTAAAACTTCGTACAAAGGTTTTCGCACGCAACGCCAGCGCCTCGTCCGTCTTCGGGTCACGCAATAATTCCCACGGCAATGCTGTCGCGCCTTTGACGTCCGTCGCCACTTCCACGCGCGTATCGGCTAATCTGTCCCGCAATGTCGCCCACAAATCGCGCGTCTCATCGTTGGCTTGAAAGATTTTCTTGAACAGTTCGATTCCCAAATCCCGAATGCGCTCTTCGATCCGTGCCGCGATTTGTGGCGCGGGGTCAAGTGGATATTGCAGATAATCTTCCAGATACCAGCGCAAATCTGCGCGGTCACTGTCGGTCATCTTAAATTCAAAACGTGCTTCGGAAGTCTCGCGCGTGCCATCATCCTCGAATTCTATTTGAATACGATAGTCATCTTCTTTTTCAATATGTTGTGTCAAACGCAGTAAAGACATGCTTCAGCCTCCCAAACTTTTATGTGTGGAAATATTTTATTCGAGCAACACTCGGTGGTCGAGTAGGACGAGCGCTGTTCTCGTCCGTATCGAGACCACCAGTAAATGAAATATTCTCTATTGCGTGTTGGTCTCGATACGCCCCGCGAAGAACATGCGGGGCTACTCGACCAACGGAGATATTTGGAATTTATTTTTCACCAATTACGTAGCGTAGTTTTGCCTGTTCTGTCTCTGGCGTAGAAACTCGTATCGGACCAAACCTGCCCTCTGCATTTACCCTCAATTCCAATGTCGCCAGCACAGTCTTCATCCCATCGGGCAGGGACACAATTGCAACCATGCGCCTGCTCCCTGCCAGCGGATATTTCGCATGTTCTGAATATCGCCAGCAAAGTTTTGACTCTTGCAAACCTTCCACATGCACCACAGGGATCACACTGCCCAGATCAAACTTCGCTTCGGCTTTTGCAAGCGAGGCATCTGTCGTCCCAAATTTGAAATCGGGACCAATACCAAGTGTCACCGAATCATCGGTTGCGATAGTCTGTTCGCGCGGGAACGCATCAAAGACCAGCGCTTTTTTATCTGCCTGTTTGCCGAGCGTCAGGCGAAAATCCGCCGAGGTCACTTTGACATTTCCGCGTGGGCTGAGGGTGAATGCGAGTTGTAAAAGATAAAAACGATTGCCGCCTACAGGGGGTTTCCAATTACCACCCAACATTTTCCCATCTGCCCATTGGAAAGGCTCTCCAATGCTTGCAGAGATTTCATCCGCGCCGCGGGCATACGCCAGCGCTGGCTGTTCAAGATTTCCTTCCCATAATGCCTTTGTCTCACGAAACTGAATATCCATATCGCCCTGCCTTTCCCGATAACGACTATGACTTCACATTATAGACTTCTCTTTTGTGGCTTCCGAAATCAATAGCCCTTTTATTATATGCTTGAAAACTTGATTTTGGATATATTATTTTTTTTCAAATAATCTCCAAGGTGTTTTGCTTCCGCTGGGCGGGTCGCCCCTACGGCATTCGGGGATTCATGTCCGCGCGAGGTTATTCGTATAAGACAAAGCTGATATACGTTTGTTTATCCTTTGTGAAAATATCAATCGTCAGGGTTTGCGGACCCTTGCCATAGTACAACGTCTTCGATTGATCTCCAAAAATTTCCTGAGTTTGCTCTTCAAACAAATCCCAGCCTAGAGGCGGCATTTTCTCCTTGTAAAAAATCTCTGCTTCTTCGGGTGTCACAGTCACTATATAGGTATACGCCTTCACATCAGTTCTTGCAGGAGCAGAAAACTCCTTTCCACCCTTCATCACGGGAATTTCCTCCCAATCAGTCACCTGCGGCGAACAGGAAAACAAAAAACAGGCCATTGAAATTATCAAAAGAAATCTTTGTATTTTGCTTATCATTGTTGTACTCCACAGCAAGCATACAACTTCCACTTCCGCGTTACAAGTTAAGCAGATAAAAACAGGCACATCCATGGATGTGCCTGTTTTTATCTTATTGAAATGTGAACGAACCCCCAATCACCACCCTCACTGGGTGATGACAGTTCTGCGGCGGTTAATTTTAGTTAACTGTATAGTGCGCTCTAGGCATGAAGACGCTCGCGAACTTTTGCTGCAATCTGGCGGTCCGTCATTTTATCTGCGGCTTCAATGGCAAGCACATGTTCTTTAAGTCCTTCACGCTCAAGACGTTTTTCCAGTTCACCTTTGGCTTCGCCAGGGCCAAATATCTGAATGGAGTCTGCATCGCGAACAACAGCGATAACTTGATCGTAATAACTGTTGAGTTGGTTTCCAAATTTACGGTCTTGCGAATCTTCGCCCAAGCCATCTTCGGCTGTAAAACGAACATGCTTTTCCATGCCAGATACAATTTTCTTTACTTCTTCACCTTCATCGGTAATGAGCACGATAACAGCTTTCCGATGGTCAATCCACAATCCAGCTTGTTTATTCATAACACTCTCCTTGAAAATGCTTATTAGAATCTAACTATTCTCCGATTTTTACAGTGGAAACAGTTTCAGCATGTACACCCCAAAAATATGAGATTTCAATATTTTTGGATGAATCCAGGTTGACTGCCAACCATAAAATCCATCATATAGCGAACCCTCCCCAGCCGCATCCATCGGCCGGGGAGGGTTCATCTCCGCCACTTGGGGGATATTCAGAATATTTGGGAATGCATGGTAGTCATGAAATACAGAAAACAAAAACAGGCACATCCATGAGATGTGCCTGTTTTTTTATCTACTTTTACTCTTCACCCTTACGATAATCCTCATCATCCAACACACTCCCATACGGGTAGACGGGACGTTCCTGCCCGTGGTTGGCATGGAAAATGCCAGAGAAAAGCGGATGAACGCAAAGCTCATCATCCTGTCCCAAATTCAATTGATGCGAAACCGTGTACTCAAAGTTGCCTTTGATATACACATCCTTTTCCTTGCCAGGGATCACTCTGCCGATCGCGCCGATCTCCAGCAGCATTCTCTGGAAGTCGAATAAATTGTCATTGCCGAACACAGCCTTGCCGTGGCGGGTAAAGACGCGGTGCAGATCGCCCATCGTAAATTTATGTCCCAGTTCGGGCAGGCAGCGGCGGCAGGTATCTTCGGCGGTGGGATAGATCAAATTGAAGGCCACAAAGATCTCGCCCACAATGAACTCTTCCACCTGCCGAATGCCATTGACGATCCGATCCGCATCCACAGGGAAGGGGCTCAAACTCTGCGTGGCGCCAGGGCGTTTGAAAATGGAATTCAACAGCATCAAAAAGTGACGTGGCAGCAACTG
>JAVBXV010000367.1 GCA_030824405.1 Anaerolineales bacterium
CATTGATCGATCTCGTTCAGGATCATATCGCGGTCACGTTTTGGCATGCTCAATAATTTCGCCTGCACATTGCGGCTGGCAGGAAGATCAAGCGCATTGATGGCTTCCCTTTTGATATATCTGTTTTTATCGTGAAGCGCGATCTGTTCCAATTGCAAGCGCACAGCCTGACTGCTGTACTTGAGACTCTTAATTTCAACAAGAGCCTGCATGCGTTTATCATCATCCACGCTTTTTAGATCGTTGAGAATATTTCGCAGTACTTCTTCAGGTTCTGTCATTTTATCCTCGCTAGTATGATATCTTCACGTGTTTATTTTCGTAAATTCTTTTTTCGATTAAGCAATGCGCTGGTCGTGGACTCGGTCTGCTCTTTGGGCGCGGGCGATGAAGGAGCAGGCGCTTCATTCTGAACTGTAGGCTGGCTCTGTTCCACGTCCACATTCGCCGCGCTGACAGGTGCGTTCTCGCGCACTCGTTCCTTCGCTTTGAGCAAGGCATTCATGCGTGCATCGGTTGGGACGGCGGCAGGGGCTGGCGGGCGCAGGTTGAGTTTGTTCGCGATCCATGCCTGCGCGCGGGTGACATCCTGTTTGGTGATGATCAGTCTGCGGATGGCGATATCGAGTGGAAGTAAAAGCGCGGCGAGCAACAGAAGCCACGCCGCAATGGGACGGGATGCGCGCGTGGATTTCAGGTCGTGCGTGAACACGTCCGCGGGGTTGGCCGAGGCAATCTTCCCGTTGGTTAAATTTACAAGGCGCAGAAGCAGGTCTGGGTTAGAGCCGAGGCGTTGATATTCGGGTGAGTACGAAAGCGCCCAGCCAGTCGTCTCTGAAAAAGAAGCGGCGTTCGCTTCGTCCAGTCCGCTGATGCGAATGAGATAAACGCCCTGCTCGTCAGGTTGAAATGTGGATTCGTATCTGCCAGGCGCGATCTGCTGCAACGTGATGGATTGCGCTTCGCCGTTCGGTGCGACGATATTTGCTTCGATCTGATAATTGTTGAGAAATTCGCCCGTGCGGTTTTGCGCGTTGATCACCATGCGTGCAAGATCGTCTTCAGTGCTGATCGTCATCTCAAGCGATGAATTTAGATTCTCGCCAATGGTATAGCGCACAGCCTGCGCCCAAAAAGTTGGGTAGCCTTCCCAACGCACCCAATCGCGCGCCCAACGGCCTGTAGCATCGGACGTGAATGCAACCGAGCGGCCAAGACCATATTGCCACGCGGCAAGGATCGGATCCCCTTTTTCTGATTCAAGAATCACTTGCGCGAGATCTTTTACGCTCGATGCAATATATCCGTGCAAGCGCGGAGTGGATTCGATGTTGCTCAAAATTGGCGAAGAGTTGACCAGCGTTGGGAAAAATGATTCTTCCACAATGTATGCGCGCGTAGCCAGTGACGTTTCTTCAGTGAAGATGCTGGGAATGCTGCTGGCATCGGTGGTGAAGTGATAGCGCCCGCCGCCAATGATGGCGAGGTCTTCAAGAAATGGCGCGGCGTCATTGCCAACGCCCACCGTTGAAAGTGTGATGCCGTTCTCTGTAAAAAGTTTTTGTACGAGTTCAGGAATACCCGTTGGGTCTGCGCCGCCATCGGTCAGCAAAATAACATGTTTTACTTTGGCAGGGTCATCTGGCAAAACATCTGCCATGGCTTGCAAGCCAGACATTATGTCTGTGCCGCCGCCTGCTTGAATACTGCCGATCGCGCTGGTGACAACGCTTGGGTCGGTGAGATCGGTCATTGGCACAACCCACGAAGCGACATCATCAAATTGAATCACGCCCACTCTGTCGGTTGGGAATAATAATTCGATCGAACGCGCTGCGGCTTCTTTTGCCAATTCAAGTTTCACCACGCCGCCGCTGGAGTCGGTCATACTGCCTGAATGGTCAATAATAAAAACAATGGCAAGCGATGGACGGCGTTGTTCATCTTTGATCTGCATGTCGATCGGCAGGGCATCTTCAAGCGGCGTGCCATAATAACCGCCCACGCCGAAACTGGTGGGCCCGCCCACAGCCACAAGACCGCCGCCGAGATCACGCACGTAGGAGCGGATCAATTCCATTTGGCGCATGCTGAACGAACGCGCGGGCACGTCCACGAGCACCACCGAGTTGTATTGCGCCAGTGATGGCAGATCGATCGGAAAACGATTGGGTGTGATCACGTTCACGTCAAAGCCAGCAGATTGTAAAACTTGCAGCATGGCTGTGTGTTCATCTGGCCGTGTGTCACCGCCAGGCAGAACGTCACCAGGTTCGAGCGCCACCATCAATATTTTTGGTGGGCCTTCCACTTGTGAAAAAGTATCCAGCCGATTGTTTTGATAGAACGTATCCTGCTCGGGCACGATCTGCACTTGATAGCTGACAAAGCCCGTTGCACCCGCTGTGAGCGGCAGGCTGAAAGTTTGCGCGCCTTTTCTTAATTCATGCGCCTGCTCATATAACACTTCATCGCCAGCCAGTACACGCAATACCGCACGCGTTGCTTCACTGGCTTGCACGGAAACATTCAGATCAAATTGTTCACCCAATCTTAAGTTTGCGGGCACATCCACATTTGTAATTAAAGCTTCTGTGCCGATTTGATTCACAAAAGGAACGATCACAATTTCCACGCCAGATGCCGCCGCAAATTCTGCCGCCGCGCGCGCATCTCCGCTGGTTTCTGCGCCGTCCGAAAGAATGACCATCCTGCGCGCCGAGCCTGACGGAAACAATGCCATGCCCAAACGAATGGCTTCGGAGAGATCGGTTTGATTGGTGATCGGCACAGATGAGATCGTGCTCAATTGATTCGCGATCGACATTGGTTGTTCCACCAACGCATCCGCGCCAAACAAAACCACCGCCGCCTGATCTGCGGGCGTCATCGCCTCATACGCCTGCTGTACATAATTTATTTCCGCGGCCACCGCTTCCTGCGGCATCGAATCGGAAACATCCACCAGAAAGACAACCGCCAGATCATTGCCACTGCGGACAATTTCCAAACCAGCCAGTGAAAAGATCAAACAGAGGATGATGACGAGTCTTAAACTTAACGAGATGAATTCACGCTTCCGTGCCGCGCCCGTAGTTGGCCAGCCCATCCAGGCAATCAACGGCACGAGTAGCAGTAGAACAAGAGCGAGCGGCGAAGTGAATCTCATGATTTCACGTTGACCATTTTGCGAAGTGGAAATTGCCTGTGATGATAGACCTGCCATTCAACGATCAACAGTATCAACGCCAGCACCGCCAGCCACGGCCACACTTCGCGTTGACTAATCTTGTTCGAAGCGGCCTGCGTAATGGAAGCCTGTCCAATTTGAATTGACTCGCGCGGACGAATGTTGGATTCATCTGCATCGAATAAATTGACAGCGAAATATTCCACGCTGCTTGACTCTTTCGAAAGAAAATTGACCGCGTAAAAACCGATCTGACCCATTTCGTTGAAAGTGATCTTGCTGCTATCCAATGGCAGGGTGTACGCCAAATTCGATGGAGATGCGATCACTAACTGTTCCGTGCCAGGCGGCGGGATGATCTGGATCGCGTCCGCGGGGTGCAGGGATTGTGTGGCGTCGAATGCACTCGGCGGGATGAGGTAATTGGTGAGGTTGGAAAATAAAATTGGGAAGGCGGTCTGCAACGGCAGGTCACTTTCACGCAGATCAAACGTGAGCGCGGCAATGCGCTGCCCGTTTGCTTCGCCAGCAAAGACCAATGTGCCTTGTTCAGTTTCAACCAATGAATCAGCCCACTCTGGCGTTTGCACCTGGTGCGCCTGCAAAATGTGGACATTGCTCCAATCCAGATAGCGGGTGAGCGGGTGCTCGTTGACCTGGATATCTTTGATCTCTTCGAATAACGCGCCTA
>JAVBXV010000258.1 GCA_030824405.1 Anaerolineales bacterium
TTATTCGTATTCTTCAATTCCAATTTAGGTGGTGACGGGGGCGAGATGACCTCACCCCTGCATTGTCAATCCAATTTCAAATTTCCATTTTCATCAAACGGGAAGAATGGGTTATATGCCACTTCCCAGCGATAATCATCGGGGTCAGCAAAGTAGGAACTGTATCCGCCCCAAAACGCCTTTTGTGGTTCCTTGATGATCTTCACCCCTTTTGATTTCAAGTCTGCGATGATCTCATCCACTTCCGATTCGCTTTTGGCGTTATATGCCAGCGTGATCCCTGAAAAACCGCTTCCCTCTGGCGAGACCAACGCATCCTCTGCCAATTTTTCGCGCGGATAAATTGCGAAGACCACTCCACTCGTCTGAAAGAATGCTACATCATCCTGACTCGCGCTGGATGGTTTCCAGCCAAGCATCTCTGTATAAAACTTATAGGACTTCTCAAAATTTCTGACACCCAAAGTGATCAAATGAAGATTCTGTTTCATCGTTGACTCCTTTATGCTGGATTATCCCACGGAGCGACTCCACGCCCATGCCCGCTTCGCAACGCCCCGTTAACTGATTCAGTCACGTTCGGCAGGATCTCCGCTGTAGCCGCGAGTAAACCAAAACAGCCCGCGATCATCATGTCACCAAAGGGCGTGGCGAAATATGGGCGAAGCCGACCATCGTCTATCGTCTGAAACATGCTTCGCCTCGGCCCCGTCACTACGATATCAAAATCATCTTTCCCAAACTCAAATGGATTTGTCCCATACACCAACGCGCCGTGACCCATGTCATCGAAAATATCTTGATGTTTCAACGAGCCATCCGCCAACGCGCGGATATAGTTTTCCAGTTTTGGCAGATCGATCTCACCCGTGTGATGTTCAAAGACGCCTTCAATTCCATCGCCCAAACGAAATGCCAGCGTATGAAAATTCCCCACGTTGACAATGATCTTGCGTTCACGTTTCATCACAGTTGGGTCAAAATTAGCACCTAACACCGCCGCTGGAGCAGTGTCCATCACCACCAACGGACAAGGCAACTCGCCAGCAGAGTCCGCTACGGATTGCAGGCGAGTCATGATCTTTGGAATATGATTTGAAAGATAAGCAAAAGCAGAAAGCGAATTCTTTTCCTTAATTCTTTCGTCCAGATAATCGAACCGAAATTGTCTGTCTGAAACCCCCGCAGGCGCATTGCCATGGTCAAAGACTGCCACGGCAACAGCCGCTAGATCATTGAGCGAAACGCCGTAATCTGCAAACGTCTTGGAGATCAACTCAAAGTCAAAATCCTTCAACTCCAGACTTTCGACCTTTGACCTTAGACTTTTAGCCGCATCTTCCGAAATTATTTTTATTCCAAGCCCTTCCACTTTATCCAACTCATCATTCAGCGTAGTCGCCGCATTGGGAGTCATGTACACGGGAACCCCTGCGCGCGCGCATTCTTCGATTGCCCATGCCGAGGGGCCGCCTCCCATTTGATGTCCAGTCAGCAGGATCGGGGTGCGGGCAAGAAGCGCCTGCTTGAGACGGCGGTGAATCACCATGGTGGGGGATGGCAGAACGAGTTTGAATCCGTTCTCGATGTCGAGATTCGAATCGTAAAGAAAAATATCCTGCGTACCTGTGCCGATGTCTACCGTTAATATTTTCATGTTAAATCCTGTAGGGGCGGGGTCACCCCGCCCCTACAATTTTAGATCTCGATCCCAAGCCATTGACGAATAAAGTAGCCGATCACAAATGAGAAGGCCGCCACGCTGAGGCTGAGCCCTGCCATTTCAATAAACCGTTCGCGGAACGATTCGCCTTTGGCAACCGAGATGTAGTAATTGAAGACGGCAATGATGACAACGGCAGTTGTAAGTGCAATGGCGAGGTCGAGATAAAAATTATCAAATAACAGATACGGAAGAATGAGCAGCGTGACCGTGGTGATGTAGGCAATGCCCGTATACACTGCGGCGCGCACAGGATTTTTGCTCGTCTTTTCGGAGCGGGTGGACAGATATTCGCTGGCCGCCATGGAGAGTGAAGCAGCGATACCTGTGATGAGTCCCGAAAGGGCGATCAACTCCACATTTTGCAGGGCAAGCGTCAGGCCAGCCAGAGCGCCTGTTAATTCCACGAGCGCATCGTTGAGGCCGAGCACCACTGAGCCTGCGTACTGCAGTCGTTCTTCATCCAGCATGCCGATCAGTTTTTCTTCGTGGACGTTTTCTTCTTCCTGATACTTGGCGGCTTCAGGAATTTCTTTTGCGACCGCAGCATAATTTTCCTGTGCGGCTTCCTCGCCCTGTTCCATGAGTTTGACGCCAAACGTAAAACCAAAGACGATGCTGACCAAATAATAGAACCAAACGAAGAACCAGCGCGGCTGTACATCTTCTTTTGTGTATTCTTTCCAGCCGTTGTAATGACGCAGTTCATCCTCGGCGATCTGGTCGAGGACGGCGGCGTTTTCCTTTGATTTGATGCGCTTCGCAAGGCGCTTGTAGATGTGATATTCGGTGATTTCGGTCTGTTGAAAGAGGATTACTTTTTTGCGGGTATCTTCGCTTAGTTGCATGATGGTCTCCTGTGAAAAATTTCTCGTGGCAATTGTAAGCGATTTTTTTAATCAAAAAGATGCGCCCTCGGGCGCATCTTTTTGATTGTGATTTTCGTTATGCTTTTTGCAGAACAAAGTACCAATATCTGCGGTTATCCAAATGCGGCAGGGCATTGGGTGAGTTGGGGGTGAGGCCTGCAAAGTGATAGAACTGTTTGCGAAGAATGGCAGGCACATATTTGTCCACCAACTGCATGCGGCGCTCGCGATCCATCTCCATGGCTTTCAATACATTATCAGTGATGTCTTCTTCCTTGATAACTTTCAATCCCATGGCCTTGATCTGCGCATGCCAGATCGCTACTTTTTCTTCGTAGCGCAGGTCGGTATAAAGAAAATATCCATTGGGCTTGAGCACACGCCGAACATGCTCATAGAATTTTGTGATGTTTGGGTAATACAGTGAGGCTTCCACGTTCACGACCACATCAAAGGAATTATCGGGGAAGTTCAACGCTTCGGCGTTTCCTTGATGAAAATCGAGGCCTTGAATATCGCCATATTGCTCGCGGCAAAAATCAACGGCACGTGTGGAGAAATCCACACCCGTGTAGGATTTTGGCTTGAACGTATTCATGATGAAGTGCGCGCCTCCGCCCCGCCCAGAGCTGACCTCCAAAGCTGCTGCATTGCTCCAATCTATATGCTTTGCCACGTGATGATAAAGCTGCATCGGGTAGCGGTGGATCTCATCTTCAGGAGCGAGAGCAATTGGCTCAAGTCCCTGGTGATGGGATGTGTACCCGAAGTTCATGAAAAGCACATCCTTTTTCAGGTTTAGGGTGGAAACGAATTCGTATTGCAGGCGGGTCAGCCAGCTTTTGATATTTGGGAAATGGTGGAACAAGAGCTTATTAAGCATATCTCTCCTCTGTTTTTATAGAAAGTGTGACTTCTTAGGGTTGGGTGTTGCGTATTATAACCCTGCAATATGAGCGGAGATAGCAACTTTCAAAGTTGACGGGAAATTTTAAGACAGAGGCGGTTTCCAGCTTAAAAAATATAGACCCTCCAAAAATTGCATTTTTGGAGGGTCTATTACTAAAAAAGAATGTACTTGCTGTTACGCCATGGTCTCAAAATTTTCGGGCAGCCAGCAGCACAATACCAATTCACGTGCCGCCTTGACTTCGTCCATGCGGCCGAACATGGTGTTGTGCGGCGCGTCATGCAGCAGTTCAGGCTGGGTCTTGGCTTCTTCCGCGATCTTGATCAACGCATCTGCGAAACGATCCAACGTATCCTTGTTTTCGGTTTCGGTGG
>JAVBXV010000175.1 GCA_030824405.1 Anaerolineales bacterium
CGTCTGCTGTCCCTGCGGCGTGTTGACCGTCAACGGCATGGCGCGACGGATCTGCAATTGAATGAAATCAGATTCAGGCAAAGGCTGGTCGATCGGCAGCAGCATTCCATTAAATAAGACACGGTCGTACGGCTGGGGAATGACCCCAGCTTCGTTGAATAATGCCAGCGGAGTACGCTCCGTGGATTGGATCGTGTGATTTTTGTCGCCGTCAATGATCGTGTACGCTGGATTCGGCTGGCATGCAAATAAGGTCAAACTGCAGGCAAATACCAACCATCGAAAAGTTTTCATGGAAAGTATTATAAACGAAGCAGGTACATGCATTTTTGTCGAAGACATTTTTACACACATATTGTAATTTCCCTGGAAAGTATGTAGAATAATGTATTCTAAAACAGGAGAGTGTGGATATGAAAAGTCTGAAATTTTTTACATTGATCGTTTTGTCTTTTGTGCTGGCCGCTTGCGGCGGAAGCAAGGCGGCCACCAATCTCACAGTGGACATGGTTGAGTTCACTTTTACCCCTTCCGAGTTTGTCATTCCAGCGGGGCAGGAGATCACCATTACCGCCAATAATAATGGCGCGGTGGTGCATGAATTCGTGATCATGAACCTCGGCGAAACCGTGGGTGAGAATTTTGGCGATGAAGATGAAGCCAATATCTACTGGGAAGTGGAAGTGGACCCCGCTGGCACTAAAACTGTCACCTTTACCGCGCCTACTGAGCCAGGTGAATATCAGGTTGTGTGCGGCACGGAAGGTCATTATATTGCTGGCATGATCGGTAGTTTAACCGTCGTTGCACCTTAATTCTAATTCGTCAAACAAAAACATGCAGATGGTGCAAACCATCCGCATGTTTTTGTTTTAGATAATAGTTGCCTGAATAAAAAATTCCGAGTCTGGTTTTTGGGTAATCATTTACAATAGGGGCATGCAAAAACCATTGATCACCAGTCCAAGCAACTCGCTTATCAAGCAGGCGCGCGCTTTACACCAAAAGAAAGCCCGCAACGAAAGCGGCAAGTTCCTTGTTGAAGGAATTCATCATGTTGGCGAAGCCGTGGAAGCAGGCTGGGAAATTGAGTCGATCCTGTATTCTTCAGGCGTGCTGACCAGTCCCTTTGCGCATGATCTGATTACCCGCTTCTCTTTTAAGCCGCAGCCTGTTACGTCACAAGTAATGGAATCTCTGGCTGACAAGGAAAATCCGCAGGGAATTATCGCCATTGTTCATCAGCGGAAGGGTTTGCTTAAAGATGTAAAACCATTTACACGCGCCGTTGCGTTGGTTGCTCCGCAAGACCCTGGCAATGTGGGCACGATTTTACGCACAATAGATGCTGTCGGTGCAGATGCGCTCTTCCTGCTCGATGGCGGCGTGGAGTTGTATCATCCCAGCGTGATCCGTGCCAGCATGGGCACGCTATTCTGGAAGCCGATCATTCAAACTTCCTTCGATAAGTTTATTGAATGGAATCGCGAAAAGAAATATCAACTGATCGGCACATCAGCCAAAGCAGACGTGGATTACAAAACACTAGTCCCCCAAACCCCGTGGATTTTGATGCTGGGCAATGAGCAAAAGGGATTATCTCCCGAACAATCCGCAGCCTGTGATGTGACCGTTTCCCTGCCCATGCAGGGACGGGTTAGTTCGCTTAATCTTGCTGTCGCGGCGGGTGTGCTGTTATATCAATTTACGAGCTGATTTTTTTATTACAACCCGTCTTAAAAACACCGTGTCATCCTGAGGGAGCGTTCTTCGCGACCGAAGGGTCTCTTGTAACGGGGGTAGAGATCCTTTGCTATCGCTCAGGATGACATTTTTGAGATAATTTTGTTAGTGCTTTTTACAATACAGAACTGCAAGAAAAATCTTTTAGGCGGAGATAAAACCCATGCGCTCTTTTTTTGTCATCACAATATTTTCTCTACTCACGGCCTGCTCGGCACCGTCCCCTGCGCCGACTGACACGGTTGCAATTCCTCCTACTGTGAGTGTTACAGAAACTGCTACTCTCCCCCCTGAGCAAGTGGATGTGGAGATAAATGGATATTTAGATGATCTAGATTTTATTTTTCAGTCTCCTGTGACAGAAGTGCAATTTGGTGGTTCGGAAGGTCCAAAAATATTGGCTTCGACAGCAGTGGAGGAAAGCGGTAGAGTCCATGGAATAAATACGGTGGAAATGCCACCGAAATTGTTAGTTGAGACTACTGCAAGAGCTTTGCACGCGATGCTCATGCCCGAAGAAGAGGACACTCCTGAAAATGTGCAGGCTTTTGCTGAGAAATGGGCAGAAGTTCAGGCTGGAGATAGTCCTTGCTCAGATCTTATGCGTGAGGTCAAGCTCTTTTATGCAAACGGTAATGGTGTGGAGCAGATAGTGAGCATGGTCCCAGCTTGTGGACTGAGCCCAGTTCCAGACGGAGCGATAGAGGTTAAAGAGGTTAAGTTAATTTACGGAGCCTGGTATGTGCCCGATTTAGACTTGGGTAAAAATGTGGCTGATCCTGATGCTCCTTGGTTTAAGGTGGTGATAGCTGGAGCAGGTTTTGGAACCGTTTATGATGAAAAAACACAAACTTTAAATTTGTTTATAGGTGCTAATTTTTTGACTGATTCTACAAATAGTGAAGGTAAAGCAGCGACCTATACTCAAGCACTAATTGACTCGTTAGGCAGGTATCAGCTTGGTCGAAACGTGGTGGTAAAATCTTCGCAAAATTGGGCAAATGAAAGTACGGATTTGATTAATGCTGGATTTGATGTGCATTAAAATAATAATTTCCTTAAAAATTTGAGTATGCGTACAAGATGACGCACAAACAAAAAGCCTTCTCATACAGAGAAGGCTTTTTGTTTTTAGGATCAATTTTCAGTTAAGAAAGAAGCGTAATTAGAATTCGTCTTCTTCGTCGAGCCAGCCGTCGTCGTCTTCGTCTGATTCGTCTTCTTCCAATTCGTCCAACTCCTCTTCTTCATCCCAGCCATCGTCTTTGACGGCTTCTTCAGAAGGCGAGTAGGTATTGCAACCAGTGTCGGGATCCAGCTCCACGGCCGCGGCAGAACAATAACCTTCATCCACGAACACACAATCTGCATAGTGACATTTAATACGGGGCATTTTTCACTTCCTCCTACGATTGGGGGTCTTTGATCAGGCGAATGACAGCGATGATAAAGAGCAGCGTCATTGCAACCTGTGACGTGACACAGAACGGACAGATGGCCTTCAACAGCGCGATCTCAACATAAATCAGCCAAACGGTAAAAATGAAACCCGTCAACGCCATGCCGAAGATCATTAGTGTGCCGTTCTGCCTGAAGAACGAATTGCGGTTCTCGAATAACAACACAGCCAGTATCGCCGCGTACCCGAGAATACCGATCGCAGCAACAGGAATGCCATTAACTTCAGAATAGCGGCTCGCGTTCACAGTGGAGCAATCTCCTGAGCCCAAACACATCGAGTCGTTTGAAGTTAATTTGTAGATCGTCATGTAAACCGAAACCAGCAAACCTATCACAACAAGCGCAAGCGATGCGCGGTACAGCCATTTATTCATGCTTCCTCACAATAGTAAAGCTTCTACTTCCTGACCAGCAGGCACGCATTTTACACCAGCGGGGATAATTAGTAAAGCATCCGCTTGTACCAAAGACAGCAAATTTCCAGAACCTTGATGTCCTGTCAATTTTGCGAAGTGGATTCCATTCTCTTCGCGGAGTTTGGCACGCAGATAACTTTCACGTCCATCGGACTCGATCTCTTCTTCGCTTCGTACCTTAATCTTTTGCCTGCTTCTGTCTGAACGGCCGCTCAGCCGCTCGAGCATATCGCGAACAAAAACCTCAAACCCA
>JAVBXV010000358.1 GCA_030824405.1 Anaerolineales bacterium
CTCCCGAAATTCTTAATGAAATGAATCGTCAGAGAATAAAAGACGAAATGACTGCTATTCGCCTGGAAGAGGAGGCCGTAAAAGGAAAAAGCCTCTTGGGTAAAAAGCTGGCTGCTCTGGGCGAATGGATGATCGTGCGTGGTGAGAAGCTGCAGAAGCGGCACTCTGCACGACAAGTGAATTATTCTGAAATGACTAAAAAGGTTGCGTAACATGTTCAGTAACACACGTGAAAAAATCTCAAAACTTTACCATGAATATCCACGCATATTTTGGAATGTGGTGGTGATCACTTTTATCGATCGCATCGGTGGAGCTTTGATCTTTCCATTCTTTGCGCTTTATATTACCAGTAAATTTAACGTAGGCATGACGTCTGTTGGCATTTTGTTTGCCGCCTTTTCAGTCTCCAGTTTTGCAGGTTCTGCGATCGGCGGCGCGCTTACTGATCGCTTTGGGCGCAAGGGCATCATCATCTTTGGGTTGATCGCATCTTCTTTGAGCACAGTTGCAATGGGTTTGGTGGGCACGTATGAATTGTTTTTCGTGATCGCCTTCTTCATTGGAATTTTAACTGATGTGGCTGGTCCCGCTCATCAGGCCATGGTTGCAGATATTTTGCCCGAAGAAAAACGCGCAGATGGGTATGGGATCCTGCGTGTGGCATTCAACTTGTCTGTGGTGATCGGGCCTGCCATTGGAGGAATTTTAGCGGCTCGTTCCTACCTCACGTTGTTCCTGGCCGATGCAGTGATTTCCCTGCTGACAGCTTTGCTCATCTACATCTACCTGCCTGAGACGAAACCCGCCGCGCACCCCGATGCACCAGAAGTGACCATGTCCAGCAGTTTTGCGGGCTATGGAAAAGTATTCCGTGATGCGGCATTCATGCTCTTCCTGGGAGCGGTTGTATTGCAGGTGTTCACTTATATGAACATGAATACATCCCTGGGTGTCTATCTTCGCAATGAGCACGGAATTGTCGAATCGGGCTATGGATATTTGCTCAGCATAAACGCGACCATGGTGGTGCTGATGCAGTTCCCGATCACACGCCGCATTACAAAGTATCCGCCGATGATCATGATGGCAGTTGGGACAATCCTGTATGCGATCGGCTTCTCCATGTATGGCTATACCTCCACCTATCTGTGGTTCGTGATCGCGATGGTTATCATCACGGTAGGGGAGATGATCGTCTCGCCAGTTTCGCAGGCGTTGGTGGCAAGCTTTGCCCCCGAAGATATGCGTGGACGGTACATGGCCGTCTCTGGTTTCTCGTGGGGAATTCCCTTTGCGATCGGGCCTTATTTTGCGGGCTTGATCATTGACGGACCCACGCCATATCTGCTCTGGTACGTGGCTGGTTTTATCGGTATTCTTTCCGCACTTGGTTTCCTTGCCTTGCATCGTGTGCGAGGTGTGCAATTTGAACAAGCAAAAATCTTGTCTGAAACAGCTGTATCTTAATTCTGGAGGAATAAACTATGAGACCTGCACCAACGCGCTGTCCGATCTGCCAATCTGAACTTTCTGTGGTTCGTTTACATTGTTCTTCTTGTGACACATCCATTGAAGGGAATTTTGCCTCAGGTCAGTTCGCCAATCTTTCACCCGAACAATTGGATTTTGTTTTTACTTTTGTGCGCTGTGAAGGCAAGATCAATCGCATGGAGCAGGAACTTGGGCTTTCCTATCCCACGATCCGCAACCGTTTACATGAAACCATTCGTGCTTTAGGATATGAGCCTGGCAAGGATGATTCTGTCGAGATCACACAGGAACGCCGTAACGGCATTCTTGAAGATCTAAGCGTTGGCAAGATCAGCGCTGAAGAAGCCACACGTTTATTGCGCGGTGAAGAGGAGTAGACCATGTCTAAAACAGTTTCAGCAGGGCACGCACCTAAAATATTTATCGAATCCATTAGCGGTGACCTCAGCCTCGTGGGCTGGGAGTCTGATGAAATTCTGCTCAAGGGCGATGACGATGAAATGCATGTCAAGCAGGATGGTGATGAAGTAAAGATCTCCTGCGGCGACGATCTCTCGCTGCGGATTCCCAAGACTGCTTCTGTGTTTATTAAAAGCCTTGACGGTGATGCCTCCATTCGTGGGATCATCGGCAGTATTGAGCTGAAAGAGATCAGCGGGGATCTGTCCATTCGTGATGTGAACTCTGTGGCGATCGATACGATCCATTCAGACTTGAGCCTGCGCGGCGCAAAGGGTGATCTGGCTGTCAAGACGGCGCACGGCGATGTGTCCATTCGCGAGGTGGATGGGAATGTTTCTCTCAATTCTGTTGCGGATGATCTTGCCTTGCGCGATGTGCGCGGCAATGTCAACGTGAGTGTGGGTGGCGATGTTGTGCTGTATGTTAATCCGCTGCCTGGGAATGCGTATGCTGTCACAGCAGGTGATGATATTCTTTTGGTGATGCCTCCCAAAGCGAACGCAACCCTTACTTTAAATGCCGATGAGATCCATGTGGATTGGCAGGGTGTGGATAATGACGAAGATGCCACGTCCCGTGTGATCACGTTGGGTGATGGCTCGGCTGGGTTTAATTTGAATGCAGGCAGTGACATTCGTGTTACGAACCAATCAGACGCAGGCGATTCAGCGGAAGACTTTGGTAATTTTGCGGGCGTGGGTTTTGACTGGTCTGGTTTTGGCGAGAGAATTTCGCGTCAGGTGGAGCAGGCCACGCGCCGTGCTACAAAACAGGCCGAAGAAGCCGCGCGCCGTGTTGAACGCACAGGCCGCCGCATGAATTCAAAAGTAAATGTAGGTGTGGGGCGTTGGAATTGGGATGTTTCGCCTTCGGGCATTCCCATGCCGCCCAAACCGCAGGCTTCTGAAGAAGAACGGCTTGCCATCTTGAAGATGCTGCAAGAGAAAAAAATTACTGCCGACCAGGCTGAACAATTGCTGACCGCTTTGGAAGGAGGTTCGTAATGTCTTCTGAAGAACGCAGAAAAATTTTGCAGATGGTGGCTGATGGAAAGATCAGCGCGGACGAAGCCGCGCACTTGATGCGCACGCTGGATGAATCTGCTGAGGAGGAGATCGAGGTCTTCGAAGCAGGAGCAGGTGCGGGCGGGGAGAGAAGCGATGCCCCAGAGTTTGAAGAGGTTCGCAGGCGTGCAATGCGTTGGGCGGCGCTGCCGCTGTGGGGCGGAGTCCTCTTCACGATCCTGGGTGCGTGGGGCATGTATTCGGTTCAACAGAATGCTGGCTATAACTTTTGGTTCTTCTGTTTGGGGATGCCGTTGTTCCTTGGAATTGTTTTGATCACACTCGGCTCGGGCGGGATGGGCTCGCGCTGGCTGTATGTAAATGTGGACCGAACGCGCGCACGTGATTGGCCAAAGAATATTACAATTGCGCTTCCGCTTCCTCTTGGACTGGTGAGCTGGTTCCTCAAAAATTTTGGGACTCGCATCGAAGGGCTTAAGAAAACCACCGTAGACGAAGTTGTGATGGCGATTGCAATGACGAAGTCTATGAAAGAACCGCTGATCATTAATGTGGAAGATCATGACAGCGAAGACGGCGAGCGCGTGCAGGTATTCATCGGATAGGAGGTCGAAATGGCAAACAGCGAAGAACGAATGAAGATTTTAAAAATGATTGAAGAAGGCAAGATCAGTGCGGAAGATGGTTCGAAGTTGCTGGCGGCTTTAAGTGAACCACGCCGTGGAGTTCCCGCACCGCCGCGCCCGCCTGGAATGGGTGGGGGCGCACGCTGGCTTCGCATCCGTGTGACCGATACGCGCACAGGCCGCTCGAAGGCGTCTGTGCAAATTCCACTTGCGCTCGTGGATGCGGGCATGAAGATCGGCGCACATTTTGCGC
>JAVBXV010000139.1 GCA_030824405.1 Anaerolineales bacterium
CGAGAGCCTTGGCTTCACCGAGACCGAGGGAGGTCAACTGACGAATGACCTTGATCACGTCAATTTTCTTGGCGCCTGCATCTTTGATGACCACATCGAACTCGGTCTTCTCTTCAACAGGTTCAGCGGCAGCAGCAGCGCCACCAGCAACCATGGCAACAGGAGCAGCGGCAGAAACGCCCCACTTCTCTTCGAGCTTCTTCACGAGATCAGCCGCCTCGAGGACGGAAAGTGTGGAGAGTTCTTCCACGAGTTTTTCGAGCTTATCAGACATTGTAAATACTCCTTAACTTTCTTTGAAAAATAATCTTATTTATATGAGCGCAGCCATAATGGCGGTCACCCATCCAATGGAACAATTAGGCTGCGGCGGGAGCGTTCTCAGAGAACGCTTTGACGACAGCTGCGAGACCACGTGCGGGTTCTGCAAGTGTACGGACGAGCTTGCCAGCAGGAGCCTGTAACACGCCGAGTAATGTAGCGCGCATCACTGGGAGCGGCGGCATATCGGACAGAGACTTCACCTGCGCAGCATTGAGAGCCTTGCCACCCATGAAACCACCTTTTACCTTAACGAACTCACTGCCTTTTGTGGATTCCGTCAAAGCTTTTGCGGTGGAAGCGGGATCGGTAAATGCAAATGTAATTGCTGTGGACTTCACGAGATAGTCCGCAGGAAGTTCCATTCCACTGTTTGCGAAGGCGCGGCGGGCCAAAGTGTTTTTTACAATGTGGAACTCACCGCCTGCATCACGAACTTTCGCACGGATGGCATTGATATCTTTCATTCTAGCGCCTGTGTATTCCACAAGGATCACGGCCTCACTCTTCTTAATCCATTCCGAGTATTGGTCGAGCACTTCTTCCTTGCGTTGCTTGGAAATTGCCAAAGGGTATTCACCTCCTTTCAATTAAAAAGTCTTTGCCACAAACACAGGCAAAGACTTTAGCAACCTCAAAGAGGAAACGACCCAAACGAAAGGGATCGCAATTTGCAGTCAGTCTCCACCTGAGCAGGGAATTAAGTCCTGTATTTTTCATCACAGGACACCCGCCTTCATCGGCGAAGTGGCTTATTTAGGGATAAACGAGTATTCCTACTCGACACCTTCTATGTGTTCAGATGGATCAACCTTGATGCCAGGTCCCATTGTGGTGGCAATGGAAATGCGCTTGATGAAATTTCCTTTTGCGCCTGCAGGACGAGCCTTGTTTACAGCATCCATCAAAGTGGCATAATTTGCGAGCAATTTATCAACTTCAAAAGATACTTTACCGATAGAGACATGGATATTGGCTGTCTTATCGAGACGGAATTCCACACGACCAGCTTTCGCTTCCTTGATCGCACGTTCCATGTCCTGAGCGCTAACCACTGTACCAGCCTTGGGGTTTGGCATAAGACCGCGGGGGCCAAGAACACGACCCAAACGTCCAACCTTACCCATTGCATCAGGGGTGGAGATGGCGACATCAAAATCGAGCAAGCCGCCTTCGATCTGCTTCATGGTCTCATCATCATCTGCAACGAGATCGGCACCAGCTGCACGAGCAGCGGCAGCGCCTTCACCCTGGGCAAACACCAAAACGCGGACAGTTTTGCCGAGGCCGTGAGGAAGTACAACTACATCACGGATCTGCTGATCTGATTGACGGGGATCCAGTGTGGTGCGCATGTGCACTTCAACTGTCGAGTCAAACTTGGTGATGGTGGTATCCTTCGCGATAGCCATGGCTTCGCGGGAAGAATAAATCTTATCAATATCAACTTTGGCGGCGGCCGCCGTATACTTCTTACCGTGTTTAGTCATTTTATCCTCCGTGGTACAAACGGGCAACGCAAGGTCACCCTCCCACCATTTTATTCAGTCACTATAATGCCCATCGAACGGGCGGTACCTTCAACCTGCTTCATTGCGCCTTCAAGGTTGATCGCGTTCAGATCTTTCATCTTCAACTCAGCGATTTCCTTAACTTGCGCACGGGTCACTTTGCCAACTTTTTCTTTATTTGGCACGCCCGAACCCTTTTCTACTTTCGCAGCCTTGCGAAGCAAAACTGCTGCAGGCGAGGTACGAAGCACAAAAGTGAATGAACCATCAGTATAGATGGTGATTTCTGCAGGTAATACTTCGCCAGGACGATTGGATGTACGGGCATTGTATTCCTTACAAAAAGCCATGATGTTGATACCATGACTGGCCAACGCAGGGCCGACGGGAGGCGCAGGATTGGCCTTCCCAGCCTCGAGCTGGAGACGTACGATTGCTTTCAGTTTCTTTGCCATTTTAACTCCTCTGTGGTTTTAGCGGGTCATTTAGGGAGACCCTCCCACCGCATCAGGCCTGACTTGAGGCCTGCTACTGCCTAATAAAAATTTTTCAACCTTACGCTTTTTCGACCTGCAAAAAGTCCAACTCAACAGGTGTTTCGCGTCCGAAGAAACTTACCATCACACGTACCTTGGTGCGCTCCATATCAATTTCAGAGACCACACCACGGAAGTCATTGAATGGCCCATCCACAATGCGGACACGCTCACCCACTTTGAACGTAACCTTGACGGTGGGCGCTTCGGCTTCCATACGTTTGACGATCTGTGCAACTTCTTCAGGGCGTAAGGGAGTGGGGTTGTTTCCCATTCCTACGAACCCGGTAACACCGGGGGTATTACGAACCACATACCAAGATTCTTCTGAAAGCGCCAAATTCACCAATACATATCCGGGGAAGATGTGCCGCTCTACAGTTTTACGTTTGCCATCTTTGACTTCGATCTCTTCCTGGGTGGGAATGACTACGTCAAAAATTCTATCCTTCATGCCCATGGTCTCGATACGTTGCTCAAGATTGTGGCGCACTTTATTTTCGTACCCTGAGTAACAATGTATCACATACCAGGCGGGACCTTCGACAATGGCCTCAACGGGAGGCAGATCGGTTGGAATCTGCGTCTCGGAGCGGGCGGCAGGTTTCGGGTCCGAAGGTGAAGCGGTCTCTTCCGCAGGAGCAGATTGCTCCTCGGCCTGTTCGCTGCTCATCGGTTCCTGTTCAAACTGCTCCGGTAAGTCCATCAGATCCTCATTTCAAAAATTATTAGCCAAGCACAAGGTCGAGCAAGAATTTTGCAACAAGATCGATCATTGCGAGGAATAGCCCCATGATAACCATTACCATAAGGACCAAACCTGTCAGGCGTTTTGCTTCGGGCCATGTAGGCCAGCTTACTTTGCGCAGTTCGCCCGAGGTTTCACGGAAATAACGCTGAACGGCATTTTCGCTTTTACGGGTTTTCTTTTCCTTCTCAGCCAAGGGGGTACTCCTTCTTCATATTACGGCTAAAACGCCGCCCGATAAGCGGCGTTCTTGCCACAGGCAGGCCAGGTAGGAATCGAACCCACAACCGCTCGTTTTGGAGACGAGTGCTCTGCCAATTGAGCCACTGGCCTAAATAGTGTCAGGTATTTCGGTGTCATGCATCATGTTTGAAAACATGACACCTGATACCTGACACACTCTTACTTATTTTGTTTCGCGATGCTGTGTATGCTTGCGGCAGCGCTTGCAGTACTTGTTGAACTCCAACCGGTTGGGATCGTTACGACGATTCTTCTCGGTGGTGTAATTCCGCTCTTTGCAGTCACTGCATTGAAGCGTAATGACCGGGCGGACATCTTTCTTCTTGGAAGCCATCTTACTACCTTACTTTCTAATTACTCGATAATCTTGGTAACGACACCCGCGCCGACGGTAAGACCGCCTTCACGAATGGCGAACTTGACACCCTGCTCAAGAGCCACAGGCACGATCAATTCCACGGTCAGGTTCACGTTGTC
>JAVBXV010000026.1 GCA_030824405.1 Anaerolineales bacterium
CCTTCTTCAACCCGACCGTGCTCGGAGAAACTGGAATTGACCCGCTTCTGAAATATCTTGCTTCTGATAATGCACAGGAAATTGACACCAAAGTAGTGGACGATGTGCGCAATTTTCTTTTCGGCGCACCAGGACAGGGCGGCTTTGACCTTGCCTCGCTCAACATTCAGCGCGGACGAGATCACGGCCTCGCAGATTACAACACGGTCCGCGCGGCGTATGGCCTGCCCCGCATCACCAGCTTTGACCAGATTACGGCAGATCAGGCAGTGCAGGCTTCGCTCGCGTCCACGTATGGCAGTGTTGATAATATCGATCTGTGGATCGGCGGCCTCGCGGAAGATCATTTGCCAAACTCAAGCCTCGGCGCCACATTCACGGCCATCCTCATTGACCAGTTTACCCGTGTGCGCGATGGCGACCGCTTCTGGTATGAGAATACTTTGTCTGACGGAATGATCCGTGATGTTCAGAATACAACATTGGCAGACGTGATCCGCCTTAACACGGATCTGACCAAACTTCAGGCAGATGTCTTTTTCTTCAACGACTCCACGGTGATGATCGAAGCCGTTCCTGAAACACAGACGCAGAGTCCGCAAAACGGCGGACAGCAAGGCCAGGGCAATGGCGATCATCAGAATGGAAATGACCGTCAGCCTCCGCCTGCCGCAATTGACGCCTGTGCGGATCTTGCAGAAAATTCGGCCTGTTCGTTTATTGGCAGAAATCAAAATATGGTCAACGGATCTTGTGAGACCGTTCAAAGCTCACAATTGGCCTGTGCGCCTTCGGGGAATGGGCGCCCGCCGCGTCCGTAGATTATGTCGATTTTTGCAGGTCAGGCTGACAACCTGACCTGCGAATTGATCTATAAATTAAAAAGGAAAAATTCAATGAAGCTAACATCATTTTTTTCGCTCGCTATATTAATAACGATTATTTTAAGTTCCTGCCGCGGAACCCCGCCGCCGTCCACAACAGATAACGGACAGCAAAATGCTACAGAGGTTGTTTCAACAAGCGTGCCTGCACAATCGCCTTCAAATACAACAGAAACTATGAATGTCAAAGGCGAAGTCTGGGCTGATAACTGGTCTGCTTTTTATCTCGGCGACCAACTGGTGATGGAAGATTCTGTCTCGATCACCACCGAGCGTTCGTTCAACGCAGAAGTCTTTACCTTTGAAGCCGCCTACCCAATGAGTTTTAATTTCATCGTCAAAGATTTCAAAGAGAACGATTCGGGTCTGGAATACATTGGCTCGAACCGCCAGCAAATGGGAGACGGTGGCTTGATCGCTCAATTCACAAATGCAGACACAGGCGCGTTGATCGCGGTCACAGATTCCAATTGGGCATGTATCGTCATTCACGAAGCCCCGCTCGATAAATCCTGCGAGAAAACGTCCAACCCTGTAGCGGGACAAATGCCCTGCGGTTTTACTTCGCTCGAAGAACCAATAGATTGGAAATCTGCCAGCTTTGATGATTCTTCGTGGAGCAACGCCACGGTCTATTCTGAATCACAAGTCAGTCCCAAGGATGGCTATGATCAAATTTCATGGGACTCGTCCGCACAGTTGATCTGGGGGCCCGATCTGGAAACCAACAATACCCTCTTGTGCCGCTTAACTGTGACAGGTGAATAGATGAACGTTAAAACGATTTCAATCCTATTGATAACTTTCCTGCTCATCACAGGTTGTGCTTTTATTCCAGGTGACCCGCCGCTTCCTCCGCCAGATTCAACAGCGATCGATTCTGCTGTGACAGAATCCGTTGAGCCAGAAGTTACATCATCGAACGGAACCTTCATGCTCATAAGTTCAGCAGTCACCGAAGGCGGCGCACTTCCCGTTGAATTCACCTGCGATGGCGATAGCGCAACCGTGCCGCTCGCATGGAGCGGCGCACCCGAAGGCACGCAAAGTTTCGCGGTCGTCATGCACCACGTCCCCGGGCCAGGCGATACACATTGGTATTGGGTCGTTTACAACATCCCCGCGAACATCACCAGCCTTGAAAAGAACAGCGCAGGCATTGGCATACTGGGTACCAACAGCGTCAATGGCAGCACCGTCTACGCGCCGCCATGTTCCAAAGGCCCAGGTGAAAAAGTGTATACCTACACCGTCTATGCACTTTCTGCCGAACCACAATTTTCAGTTCCCGCTTCCGCTGTCAGCCGCGATGTGCTGCTCGACTCGATCAACGACATCACACTCGCCAGCGCAAGTTTGAACGTCACCTACACAAGGTAATCATCTTATGTCCATTACGCGCCGCGATTTTTTACGTTTATCCGCTTATGGATTTGGAACCACCTTCCTCGCCGCCTGTGGATTCAAACCCGCCGACGCTCCTCTCGCTTCATACCCGACCGAACTGCCTGCTCTGTCACCAACTGTCATTTCCCAAGCCCTGACAGAGCTCGGCTTCGAAGCATTCGCCAGCAGAGTGAAAACTTATCAAGACGAACAATACTTGTATGTTGAATCGAATGGCATGCCCGATCATCAGCTCATGGTGGGGATCACAAGCTGGCAGCAACAAGTTCCATTACCGCAATCTTATTCTGGCAGCAACGCATGGAAGATTCCACTGCACCCCATCATCGCCGAGAATCCTGTTTCAGCGAAGACCTCTCTTTATCGCGGTGCGATCGCGTTGGCCGTGAATGGCATTCCCATTTTCAACGCGCTCAACAATCGCGGAGACGATGCCTTTTTATATGGTGAACTGGATCAATGGGGCGGTCATGCAGGCCGCGCAGACGATTATCACTATCATGCCGCTCCGCTTTATTTAGCCGAGATCGTCGGCGTGGACAAACCCATCGCCTACGCTCTGGATGGTTTCCCCATTTACGGATTAGCCGAACCCGATGGTTCCCCCGTTGCCGAACTGGATGAGTTCAACGGTCACTTCACCGTAGATGGCGGCTATCATTACCACGGCACGAATACCTACCCCTACATCAACGGCGGCATGCGCGGAGTCGTCACCGTCAATGGCGACCAGATCGAGCCACAGCCACGCACCACGCCCATTCGAGAAGCATTGCAACCTTTGAAAGGCGCGGTCATCACAGATTTCGCTGACCTTGGCAATAATTCCTATTCACTCGAATATCAAATGAGTGGACAGAAGTATTACGTCAATTATGGTGTGAATGGAAGTGCCTACACTTTTGAATTTGTAGATGCATCAGGCGCGAAAACAGTCGAAACCTATACCGCCCGATAGAAATAAAAGTCCCGTTTGGCTGAATTTCAGCCAAACGGGACTTTTTGCTTTTAAAACCAAAACCGCTTTAGGTCTGCCCAGACCTTCAGCGGTTTGTAGTGGAGAATGTAATCTTTATTATATGCCTGGAGATAAATGTAACCTGAATGGAAAATAAGGATTGGGTGAGAGATATTTGGCCGTTTTGCTATTCGCGGTCTGCGGTTCTCAATAGAACAACTCCCACCAACAGCAATACACTTCCCCATAATTGCACACCAGACATGATCTCTCGCAAGAACAAATAAGACCAGACCGCGGTAAAGACAGGTTCCAGTGTGGCGATCAGGTTGGAGATGGTCGGCGAAAGATAGCGCATGCTCAATGTGTACAACCCGAAGCCGCCCAACGTGGGAGCCACGCCGAGGAAGAATAAAATTCCCCAGCCAGAAACTGAACTTCCGAGCCAAAGCATATCGGCGAATGGAGCCTTGCCTGCAATGAATAGGTCATTGCCAAGGTTGAAGAAGAACAAAAAGAACGTGGCCGCTGCAAAACTGTATAAAAGCGCAGTCCATGAGTCGATGCGTTTGTCTGTGGCTACT
>JAVBXV010000024.1 GCA_030824405.1 Anaerolineales bacterium
CACGCTCCAAGGCGGTTTGGATCGGAACGATCATATAGGGAAGCCAGATATAACAAAAAGCAATAAACATGCCAATTGGGGAAAGCGAAAGAGACGAGCCGCCAATTCCTGGAAGTGACAAAAGCCAATCGAGTGCGGGGTTCAGGTGGAATATATTAATGAACCACGAAAGAATGCCTTCCTTCGAAAGGATCAACTTCCACGCATAGACGCGCACGAGATAACTAGACCAAAGGGGAAGCGTTACCGCAATATATAAATAGGTCTTGATGCGGGGATGCGCAAATTTTGCGATGTAATACGCCAGAGGAAAGGCGATGAGCGCATCCATGACGGTGACTGCGGCGGCCATGCCCGCTGTGCGCCAGAAAATCCCGAGGTTGGATGGTTTCAATAATTGGGCATAGGTGCTGAGCGTAAATTCCTTGACCACCAGCCCTGTAAATTCTTCGAGATAATAAAAACTATTGACCAATAAGGAAAAGAGAGACCCGAGATACACCACCAAAAAGTAGATCATTGGCAATGCAAGCAGGAGCCACGTAACAAGCTTCGGGTTGCGGAAGAAGAAGGCAGAGAGACGGTTCACATCAGGCTCCTAAAAAGCTCATGTGTTCTTTTTCCCAGAATAGGCGCACCTTTTGTCCGCGTATTTTGAGAACGTCCATGGAAGTGGTTTTCAGGTTCTGCTCAACAACAACAAGGTCACCGCCTTCATCGAGGGTAACCAGATAACGGGTGAATAAGCCAAGATAGATCACGTCCCGCACGAGGCCGCTGGTTGAGATCATGCCTGCAGGAATATTTTCATTGGAAAAGGAAAGATGGATCTTTTCGGGTCGAACGGAGAATGTTTTTTCTGCACCAGTGAGTCGTTTTGCCACGTCCCCACTGACAAGGTTGGAGGTACCGACAAACCCCGCTACAAATGGAGTTGCTGGTTTTTCGTACACTTCGGAAGGTGTACCGATCTGTTCGATCTTGCCCTGACTAAAGACCGCAATACGGTCGCTCATGGTGAGGGCTTCTTCCTGATCGTGTGTGACAAAAATAAATGTGATACCCACACGCTTTTGAATGGACTTTAATTCGATCTGCATTTGCTGGCGCAATTTCAGGTCAAGCGCGCCGAGAGGCTCATCGAGCAGCAAAACTTTGGGATGATTGATCAAGGCGCGGGCAAGAGCGACGCGCTGTCGTTGTCCGCCAGAGAGTTGGGACGGTTTTCGATGTCCAAAGCCTGGCAGTTGCACAAGCTCCAGCATTTCGTTGACCTGTTTCATACGCTCGGCTTTCGGAACCCCTTTGATCATCAAGCCATACGCAACATTGTCGTCAATGGTCATGTGCGGAAAGAGAGCGTAATCTTGAAAGACTGTGTTTACGTCGCGTTCAAATGGAGGAAGGTTCGAAACATCCTGCCCATATAAAAAGATCTGACCGTTGGTTGGGCGGTCAAATCCAGCGATCATGCGCAGACAGGTTGTTTTGCCAGAGCCTGAGGGGCCCAACATGGAAAAAAATTCACCATCGTGAATTTCAAGGTCAACAGCATCCACTGCTTTTACATCGCCGAAATGCCGGCTAACACTATCAAATCGTATGGCGGGGTTGGTCATTCGAATTCTCTCCATTAATAGATTGTTCGGGTGAGATTTTACTCCCACCCGAACAATTTTGGAATTCCTAAAAAACAGCGACCAGATTACTGGCTAATGATCGCGATGTAGGAGTCAACCCACTGGCTGTAAGGAACACAATCGCCAGCGCCTGTGGAGCAGGCGGCGGTGGGAGTGCGCCAGAACCAAATCTTTTCGAAGTTGTCGAAACCATTCACGGCACAGCCTTCGTCGGTCAACAATTCATTGCCGGTACAAGCGGCAGGCACGGAAGGTACGGAACCGAACCAGGAAGCGAGGTCACCCTGAAGTTTGGGGTTGAGGGACCATTCCATCCACGCATAAGCGCAGTTGGGATGGGGAGCATCCACATGCATCATGGTGCTGTCAGCCCAACCCGTGGCGCCTTCTTGAGGAACAACGGAGGCAACAGGAGCTTCAGAGAAGTTGACCTGGAAAGGCCAGGAGCCTGAAGCAACCACACCTTCGTTCACGAAATCGTCCATCTGGACAAATGCATCGTGCCAATAGCGGTTGATCAAAGGACGTTGAGCAGTGAGCAAGGCAACCACTGCGTCAAACTGTTCCTGATTGAGATCGTAAGGATTTTCAATACCCAATTCAGGGTTGTGGAACTTGAGATACAAAGCCGCATCGGCCAGATAGATCGGGCCGTCAAAAGCCTGAACACGGCCAGCGTTGGACTGACCATCGGGCAAGGTCATTTCAACAAAGGTCACATCCCAGGATGTGGGGGCTTCGGGGAATACTTCAGTGTTGTACATCAACACATTTGGACCCCATTGGTAAGGCACGCCATAATGAGTGCCGTCCACGAAATGCCAGGGAGATTCCTTCAAGCGTTCATCGATCGTGTCCCAGGAAGGAATACGAGAGATGTCGATGGCCTGCACCTTACCGCCAGCGATCAAGCGGTTGGAAGCATCACCAGAAGCAGTCACGAGATCGTAGCCGCCCTGATTCATCAAGGTCACCATCTCGTCAGAGGTAGCGGCGGTCTTCACGCTAACTTTGCAGCTGGTCTGGGCTTCGAATTCGGTCACCCAATCATAAGCAGGGTCGGTCTCACCACGTTCGATGTAACCAGCCCAGGCGATGATCGAAACTTCGCCTTCACCTTCGAAAGCGCCAGCAGCAGCTTCAGTAGCCGCAGGGGCTTCGGTGGCAGCGGGAGCCTCGGTTGCAGCAGGGGCTTCAGTTGCGGCAGGAGCTTCGGTTGCAGCTCCACCACATGCAGAAAGCACGAGACTTGCAAAAACCAATACAGCGATCAACTTGTAAGCAAACTTATTCATTTTTTCTCTCTCCTCTTGATTTGAAAAAATATCAACCATTCATCAAAAAACAAATCGCCGCCCTTTTCGGAAAAAAAAATTAAACTAAAAATCCGAATCGGAAAGCGCTATGATGACTTTTGTCGAAGTGGCGCGAATTATAGAGTGGATTTGGACAACTCGTCAATACAATTATGCCGATACTGACATCACCGCCTCCCGCCCCGCCGATACCTAATTCCGTCCGAACGGCAGGAATCCACACTTTATCAATGCTCAAACCACATTCCACGCGCAGAGCAGCGCCCATCCTTAACGGTATAATCCGAACACATCAACTCTATGGAGAACAGCGAATGACAGACCTTCCCATATTCCCTTTAAGCACCGAACATAAAATGCTCCGCGACGCGGCGCGTGATTTTTCCCAAAAAGAACTTGCACCCATCGCGGCAGAGTTTGACGAGAGCGGAGAGTTTCCACATGCCACCATAAAAAAAATGGGCGAATTGGGATTCATGGGTATTGAAGTTCCCGAAGAATACGGCGGAGCAGGTATGGATGCACTGGCCTATGTGCTCGCGCTCGAAGAGATCTGCAAAGTGGACGCCTCGCATGGCGTGATCATGTCGGTCAACAATTCGTTGTATTGCCACGGCATTCTCAAGTTTGGCACAGAAGAACAAAAACACAAATTTGTCACACCCATTGCCACGGGCAAGGCAGTTGGCGCGTACTCTCTCACCGAATCTCAAAGCGGGTCCGATGCTGGCACAATGAAAAGCCGCGCCACCCGTGACGGAGATTTTTACGTTTTGAATGGAAGTAAATCCTGGGTCACCAGCGGCCCCGTGGCAGATTACTTTGTTGTCTTTATGATGACCGACCCTGAGAAAAAGCAAAAGGGA
>JAVBXV010000058.1 GCA_030824405.1 Anaerolineales bacterium
TGCTGACAGAGCATACGCACCAAGCATGATCCTGCGTTTGACTTCATCGCCGAATCCTTCGTGGCGAGTCTGCAAGTAAATGTCGATCACGTCTTTAGCGTTTTCTGAAACCGAGAGACCGAAGCGCGTGCCGTCCATGCGCGCGAGGTTTGAACTGGCTTCGGCGAAAAGCAAAAGATAATAAACGGGGAGCGCGTATTGGGTGTTGGGCAATGAGACTTCTTGAATTTTCATGCCGAGTTTTTCATAGGTGCGGATGGCTTCTTGAATGGAACTTTCCACACCCGCTTCCATGCCAGACACAAAATATTCTTTTGGAATCCCAATGGTCATGCCTTTGACGGATTTGTTAAGGTTCTGATTGTATTGCGGAACAGGTGCGTTGAATGTTGTGCTGTCGTGTTCGTCGTGACCAGCGATGGCTTCAAGCACGGTGGCGCAATCATAAACGTCACGTGTCATTGGGCCGATGCAATCGAATGAAGAGACAAGCGAGATCAAGCCATAGCGCGAGACGCGTCCATAAGTTGGCTTGATGCCTGTCACGTTGCAAAAGCCCGCGGGCATGCGAACTGATCCGCCTGTGTCTTCCCCGATGGTAAAGGATGCCAACCCCGCAGACATGGCGGCGGCGGAACCTCCGCTTGAACCGCCAGGGACGCGTTCGAGATCCCACGGATTGTGCGTGTTGAAGAAAGCGGAATTTTCACAGGATGAACCCATGCCGAATTCATCCATGTTGGTTTTGCCGATTAAGACTGCGCCAGCATCCGCGAGTTTGTTGGTGACAGTGGCATTGTATTGCGGGACATAATCTTCAAGAATTTTCGATGAGCAAGTGGTGCGCACTCCGCGGGTGGAGATGCAGTCTTTCATCGCGAAGGGAATGCCTGTCAGCGGGGTGACGTTTTCGCCTTTACTTAAGCGTTCATCAGCTTGTTTGGCTTGTTCGAGCGCAAGGTCATCGGTGATGGTGACGTAGGATTGAATCTTCGGGTCAACTTCGTGGGCGCGTTGAAGAGTCGCCTGCGTGAGTTCGACGCTGGAGATTTTTTTGCTTGCAAGCATCTCAGATGCTTCGCGGATGGTGAGGTTGTGTAGTTGCATAGTTTAGATACTTAGAGAGTGGAGAACAGAGAATAGTTATTAGTCAAACTGCTCTCTGCTCTCTACTTATCTGATTTTATTCTTCGCCTAAAACGGTCGGCACTTTGACATATCCGCGCTCTGAGTTTGGCGCGTTTTTCAAAAATTCTTCGCGGCTCATCGAGGGCTTGGCTACATCTTCGCGCAGGACATTTGTATTGTTGGTGATGTCGGATGCAGGAGGCACGTTTTCCGTGTCCACTTCGTTGAGCATGTTGAAGTAGTCAATGATGGAAGAAAATTGTCCGCTAAACTTTTGCGCCTCTTCTTCCGAGATTCCAAGCCGCACCAGATTGGCGACGTGCTTGACGGTTTTGGTGTCGATGGTTTGGGTCATAAAACCTCTTTGTTCGACGATGGACGATTGACCGCAGACCATTGTCCACTGTCAATTGTCCATCGTCTGTTTTTACTCAAACTTAATATGCAACTCTTTCAGCTGCTTCGGCTCAACGCCAGATGGCGCGTCGGCCATAACATCGCGGCCAGCTTGATTCTTGGGGAATGCAATCACTTCGCGGATATTGGGTTCGTCGGCGAGCAACATAACCAATCTATCAATGCCAGGGGCCATGCCGCCGTGTGGGGGAGCTCCGTATTCAAAAGCTTCAAGCATGTGACCAAACTTGGCTTGAATTTCTTCGTCGCTCAGCCCAAGCATTTGGAACATCTTCATCTGAATGTCGCGGCGATGAATACGGATCGAACCCGATGCGGTCTCGTATCCATTGCAGACCATATCGTACGCGTCCGATGCAACTGCGCCAGGGTCTGTGTCAAACTTGTCGAGGTCTTCCATCTTCGGCATCGTGAAGGGATGATGCTCTGATTCCCAAGCCTTGCTTTCTTCGTTGTACGCAAAGAACGGGAAGTCTACGACCCATGCGAAAGCCATCATATCTTTATCGGCGAGGTCGAGTTTGTCGCGGAACCATAGGCGAAGTCCGCCCAACACTTTGTTGACCACTTTGCGTTCGTCGGTTGCGAAGACGATCAGGTCGCCTTCTTTTGCGCCCGTCTTGGATTTGAGAGCTTCCACTTCTTCAGGGGTGACGAATTTGGAAGCGCTTCCTTTCACGCCTTCAGCTGTGATGCCCAACGTGGGCATTCCCTTCGCTCCAAAAGTTTTCGCTACCTCTGTTAGAGCATCCACTTCCTTGCGGGACATGTCTGCTGATTTAGGGGCGATAATGCATTTGATCACGCCGCCAGCTTCCAGCGTAGATTGAAAGACACGGAATTCACTCTTCGCGAAAATATCATTCAGTTCGAATAATTCCATACCGAAGCGCAGGTCGGGCTTATCCGATCCGTATTTTTCCAGCACTTCGTGATATGAAAATTTCGGCCAAGGAGATGAAAGCAATTTCTTGTTCGGCGTGACAGCGGGAAGCATTTTGGTGAACAAGTCTTCAACCAACGCGAGCACATCATCACGATGGACAAACGACATTTCAAGATCAAGCTGCGTGAATTCAGGCTGACGGTCGCCGCGCAGATCTTCATCACGGAAACAGCGCGCGATCTGGAAATACTTATCCATGCCAGCCACCATCAATAGTTGTTTCAACTGTTGCGGAGATTGGGGCAGGGCGTAGAACTGTCCAGGGTAGACACGCGAGGGGACGAGGTAATCGCGCGCGCCTTCGGGTGTGGCTTTGAACATGATCGGCGTTTCGATTTCGATGAAACCCTTTTCATCGAGATAGTCGCGCATGAATTTGATGACCTTGTGACGCAATACCATATTGTGTGTCATGCGTTCGCGGCGCAGATCAAGATAGCGATATTTGAGGCGCGTGTTTTCGTCGGCCAGATCGGTATCTGTGCTGACAAGGAAAGGTAGAGTCTTGGCAGGGTTGAGAATTTTTACTTCGCGTGCAATGATCTCAATTTCGCCCGTTGCCATTTTGGGATTCTTCATGCCGTCAGGGCGTAATTGCACAATGCCCTCGATCTGCAAAACCCATTCCATGCGGATATTGGCTACAAGATCGAGCGATTCTTTGGGAAGGTCTGGATTAATAGTAACCTGCACAATTCCTGAGCGGTCACGTAGATCGAAAAAAGCCACCCCGCCGTGATCGCGGCGTCGGTGTACCCAGCCTGAAAGGGTGATCGTTTGCCCCGCGTGACTGGCCCGTAATTCTCCACAAGTGTGTGTTCTGTACATAGTGCGCCTCCGATTATTTTATGTCGTTGCGAGGAGGGTGCTTTTCCCGACGAAGCAATCTCCATACAATGTAGGGGATTGCTTCGGGCAAGAACAAGAGCGCCCTCGCAATGACATGTGGTGTAGATAAAATAAATCGCCCTTCGCGTTTGCGTCGGGCGATTGGTTTTGACTTTCGTTATTCGTCAACCAGCAAGGCTTCGCCCAACGATACAGGGATCGTCATTATTATTATCATTGGCGAAGTAGTTTCTGTTGAACATGGCCGAGATTATAGCACAGACTTATCGTTTCAGCGTGGACGGATGCTCTTAGTTTGGCTGGAAGGCTGCAGTTTGGGAAAGATGCGCGGCAATGATGTTCGTGAGGAAAAAGATGAAGGGTCCGATCGGAAATCGATCGAAAACTGCCTATGCGGGGTCCATATCAAATTACCTTCTTTTTGGAAATGCTGGGGTAAACTTCGCGTTATTTTATTGCACAGGAGAACCGAGATGATT
>JAVBXV010000023.1 GCA_030824405.1 Anaerolineales bacterium
CAGCACCGCCTGCGCACGGCTGACCGATGGCGCAAAAGTATTATCCGCTTCGGCAACCAGGCTGGATGGAATAAAAAAGTAGGGCTGTGAATTAGGGTAAACAAAGTTATTCAACAAAGTTAATGGAATGACCAGCGCGCCAACGATCAATCCATATTTGACCAGTTGTTTGAAATCTCTGCGCACAAAAAAGAACGCGATCCCTGTTTGAATAAAATTTGTGATCGTGATCCCAAAAGAGGCAAGCCCTGCGACGATCAATAAAAACAGAGAGCTTTTCCGCAGCAGCAGAACGATGAAAATCATCATCACCGCCGCCAGAAAAATATACGTCTCGATCAGCGAACCAAATACAAGGTGCGCCGCCGAAGCTCCCAGCAGGGACGCGATTAATACAGCATGGAATGAGTTCCCTGTGGTGTGCTTCACAAAATACCAGGCAAGAAAAACACAAAGCGCGCCAGAAAATGCAGTCAGTAAAAATGCAGCCGAAAGAGTATCCCCTTTTAGAAAAAACGACACGAATAAAACCAGCGGTCTGATGATCAACAACACAAAAGGATGCACCGATCGATAGTAGTAATCCTGATATTGGTCGGTGGTGAAACGTGTACGCCAGAGCAACCCATCTGTGTCGAAAAAAATATCGTCCACATCGAAAACTGGCCGATTAAATATGGATGCAAAGACGAGATACACAGCAAAAAAGAAACCTGCAAAAAGAATACCAACGGCTATTTCATCAAAAACACGATAGAACTGTGTTTGGTCCAATTGCTTCCGAAGGATCATCTGTCTTGTCCATGCAAACATGGGCGCGGACAACAATCCGCCAATAGCAAATGGGACGATCTGCTGTGCATCAAGCAGGAAATACTGCGCATCAAATAAACGGGGGAATTGACCTGCCCTCTCAAACATGCCCACCACAGAGACAGTCAACACAACGAGCAGGGTCAAAACAAGAGCAAAGCCTGATGGCTGGGAAATGAACAAAGCCTGCGCCCTGCCCAACAAACGAAAAACGAATAGGGAGATGAGGGTTTGTATGAAAAACGTCAGGATAAGAACTTCAAAAAATGTAGTGTAAAAATTACTCAAAAAACCGAGTGCAAAAAAAGCGGCGCACATGGACAATGTCCATGCAAGGAACATACGGGGGGTTTCTTTTTGCATTGAGTTCCCTACAAAAATGGATCGACCACATCAAAGATAAACTTAAAGAAAGTCCACTGGTTATACGCAAGGAGAATCAGGAAGACAAACAACCCAGCCTGAAAGATTCGGTTCTTTGCCAACGGTGCCAGCGTCAACGCGACAAAGAAGATCAAGGCATAGGCCCAGTCAGGTGAATATAAAAATGGCTCATATCCATAATTAATATGAAGAAGAAAATTAAACAGGACACATAAAGCGAAGGACAGGGTCAACCCTGCCTTGCGGGTGCGGACAAGGTTCCAAAAGAAGAACAGGCCTGAAGCCAAAAGCAAAACCGCCCAGAATAACACCAGCGCATTTCCCAACCCGCTATATGAACTATAGGAAAATGTCTCAGGTGCGATCTTGAAAAAATTAAAACGCGGAAAGGTGCCCCCCACCTCTTCGCCAAACACATAGGGGCGCGGCGCGATCACCGTGTACAGCAGAATGGTGCGAACAAGCAGAAGCACACGTCCAACGGCGCGCCAGGGTGGTTCTTGAAAAAGAGAAAAAGCAAACTCGCCTTCAGCCTGCGCATCAGAGGGAAGAAAGAATAATTTACTGGTGGGATACCACACAGAATGGATCAGGCTTAGTAAAACGCCAAAGCTAAGCGTTAAACCTGCAAAGCGAATGATGTCCTTTATGCGTGGGCGGGAAATGACAAAGCCAACAAAGGTTTGAACAAAATTCGTGAGCGTGATCCCGAACGTGATGAGACTGGTCAGCACCAAGCCGTTGAGCGAGTCTCTGCGGGCTTGAAGGATCAGGAAGAAGCCGATCAATGCGGCAGCAGAGAAGATATACGTTTCAATGACCGAGCCAAAAAAGATGTGCGCTGTGCTCAACCCGAGCAGGGATGCGATCAAAAAAGCGTAAACACGATTTTGAGTTTCATTCTTAATAAATGTCCATGCGAGGAAAACACATACTCCGCCCATGAACGTATTGAGCAGGATCGCCGAAAGCGCAGGGTTTCGAGTAAAAAGATTCAGCACCCACCCAAGCGGACGGAAGATGAAATACGCAAACGGATGAGGTCCGCGCATTTCGAGCCTGCTCCCAGCAGAATCCGCAATACGCAGCATCCATGATGAATTATCAGCGTCCAGATAGTTATCTGTTGTGTCTATGGTTGGGCTGTTAAGTTTTAGACCGATATATGTATAAATGCCAAAAAACAGGAGTGCAAGCAAAATCCCCGCAACATGCTCGCGGATAAATGAACTTACAGACGTGCGGTCGATGTTTATTTTTTTTATCTGAAAAGACTGCCAGATCTCGCTGCGAGTTTCCAAATAAAAAAATACAAGATACCCAAAGGCGGCAGAGGAGAAAAAAACAAGCAAAGCCTGATCCACAAACGGGCGGTGGGTCAGATCAAGAAACAAGGCATCAAAGCCAAAGGCGAGTGCCATGCCGATGATGATGCTTATAAATATGTGGAAGAGGGGGGGTTTATTAATGGGAAACATGCCAGATGAAAGAAACTATTTAATAAGATGGCAGTCACTTTTTTTGAAAAAGTGACTGCCATCTGCAAAATTCAAGGAAGCTTACTTAAGCTCGCGAGTCAGTTCGATGAATTCCTTCCACTCTTCTGAAAAGAAGTGGACGGTAACATTGTTCAACTCGATGTGATAGGTGGTTTCACCATCTGGTTCTTCGGCTTTCCAGGCGAGGAAGTTCTCGGTTTCTGCAATGGTTTGGGTTTGGGGTTCGTCTTGATTGTTGCTCATGAAATTCTCCTTTTGATTATTTTAACTATCATTATAAGCGTTCTATAGCGGATATTTGCGACAAATGTTACGGGGAGGTTATTTCTCTTTTTGGCGCTTCAGGCTGAGGTTACGAAAGAAGCGGCGAATCCGAATAATCAACCTGGAACCTGGAGGAGGAGGCGATCGGTGCGGCTCCTCCTCGGGCCAGGGGTCAACATCCAGCAATTTCCGCATGGTGTATTGCCAAAAGAGCGTGGCGGTGGCGAGCATGGGAGCTGCGATGACCACGCCAAGCAGGCCAAGTAAATTTGCAAAGATAATGGCCGCCACAAGAACTGCGGCAGGGTGTACTTTTAGCGCGTCGGAAAGAATGCGCGGGGAGACAATATTGTCGAAGATCTGGTCTACCACAAGAGCAATGACCACTACCAGCAGGCTGTAGTAAAGAGGCGAAAGGCCGAAAAGTTTGAAAACTTGAAAGTATGCAACGATCACTAAAACGAGCCAGTTGATGGCGGGGCCAATATAGGGAACAAAGCGCGCCAGACCTGCCAGAAAGGCAAGGCTGAGAGCGTAGCGCACGCCAAGCACAGAGAGGATTATGGAATAGACGATCACTGCCAAAACAAAGATGATGATCTGTCCGCGCAAAAAGGCATTCCAGATGCGTCCCAATTCACGGCTGAGGCGTTCAAGATCGTGGGTGTACCCTGGAACCTCAACTGTGACAATTCGATCGCGAAGGCCGCCGCTTTCTGCAAGCACAAAATAGGAGACGAGGATCACGAACAATGTCCATCCCAGGAAGTTGGCCGCGCCGCCTGCAACTGTGCTAACCAGTGAAC
>JAVBXV010000448.1 GCA_030824405.1 Anaerolineales bacterium
CTCGCGCATGTGGCTCGCACACAACGGCATCGTCTACGATGTGACCGATTGCCCAAAGTGGCGTACAGGCATGCACGAATTTCTACACTTCCCAGGCCAGGATCTCACCAGTGAACTTCCTGACGCGCCGCACGAAGATGAAGTTTTCAAACATGATTGCGTAAAGATCATCGGCAGGCTTGAAGTAACTACAGAAAATTGAACAAGGAAATAAAAATGACCGAACTCAAATGGTGGCAAACCGCAGTCTTTTACCAGATCTATCCGCGCTCGTTTGCAGACGGCAATGACGATGGCATTGGCGATTTCAAAGGCATTACTCAAAAGCTGGATTACCTCGCCAGCCTCGGCGTGGATGCGCTCTGGCTCTCGCCGCATTTCCCCTCTCCCAATTGGGATTGTGGGTACGATATTTCTGATTATTGCAACGTTGCGCCTGAATATGGCACGCTGGAAGATTTCAAAACATTCCTTGCAGAATCACACAAACGCAATCTGCGCGTCATTCTGGACCTGGTACTGAATCACACCTCCGATGAGCATCCGTGGTTCGTTGAGTCAAGATCAAGCCGCGACAATCCCAAAGCGGACTGGTACGTCTGGATGGATACGCCGCCCAATAATTGGCAATCCTGCTTCGATGGCGAAGCGTGGACGTATTCTCCCGAACGCGATCAATATTATTATCACTACTTCATGAAGCAGCAGCCAGACCTAAACTGGCACAACCCCGAAGTCAAAAAAGCCATGTGGGATGCCATCCGCTTCTGGCTGGATATGGGCGTGGATGGCTATCGCCTCGATGCGCTCGGCACAATTTTTGAAGACCCCGCGTTGACACCTCACACCGTGCCCATGAATCTGGCAGAGCTGCGCCGTTTCTCTGACCTCGCAAAAACGCCAGAAGAAATAAAACTCAAGGATCAATACTGGCATGATATGTTCAAGAATCAATGGGGACAGGCAGGCGTCCACGAGTTGATGAAGGAACTGCGCGCCATTCTCGATGAATACGATGGCGACAGAATGCTCGTAGGCGAGGATGACAACATCGACTACATGGGCAACGGGCGGGATGAATTGCACCTTGTTTTCAACTTCCCGCTCATGCGCACAGAACTGATCACACCTGAACATATCCGCAAGAATCAAGTGGAGAGATTAACGAAACTGGAAACCCTGTCTGCTGAAAAGGGCTGGCCTTGCAATACACTGGGCAATCATGATACATCCCGTCTTCACACTGCATTTGGAGACAAACTATATGACTCTCAGCTCGCCCGACTGCACGCTGCCCTGATCTTAACCTTGAAAGGAACTCCTTTCCTCTACAACGGCGAAGAAATTGGCATGACCGATTACATGCTTACAGACATATCGCAGGTAAAAGATACAATGGGCGCCTGGTATTACCATACCATCGTGACAGGTATGGGCGTCCATCCTGAAGAGGCCATGCTGCGCACAGCCAAAATGACACGTGATAAAAACCGTACGCCCATGCAATGGTCCAGGCAGCCAAATGCGGGTTTCTCATCTATGGATGTAAAAACATGGCTGCCTATTAACCCAAATTACAAAGAGGGAGTTAACGTCAAAGACCAGGAACATAACCCGGGCTCTCTGCTTCGTTACTATAGGCATTTGATTCGCGTGCGCAAAGATTCCTCCGCGCTTCAAAAGGGCGCTTATATTCCGCTCAAAACCACCACGGAAGATTATTTTGCCTTCCTGCGGCAGTCACAAGAGCAGACCGTTTTGGTAATTCTGAATTATTCAGGTAAGATCTCTGAACTGGACCTAACATCTGAAAAGGAATTCAAGAACGCTAATTTGAAAATCTTGTTTTCAAGCGCTGAAAGACGGGCGGGGAAATTCCCCCCAAAATTCAAAGTGGGGCCGTTTGAAGTATTCATTGCGGAAGTTATTCGTGAGTGAAGAAAAAGCCAAACCAAAAATATTCGCCACCCTGTGCGGACGCATCTATCGTGAAACAGACCCGCAATATTTTCCATCTGCCGAATATCGCGGGCGCACACTGCGCTTTTGTACAGATGCCTGCCTGGGTGCGTTCCTAGCCGACCCAGATATCTTCTGCAAAGTACATCGAAATTCCGAAAAAACAATTTCAAGATCAAAGATTACAAATTAAACGTTTATTGGTACGCGGAGATAACATGATCCTGCCGAGTAAAGCAATTCAATATGATCGCTATGAATTTCAAAAGTGGGCACACCATGATGCTGAAACCATCGTGGAGACTCCTGTTTCGTTAACTGTCAACGGGCAGGTGTGGATCACGTTCATGTGTACGCCCATTCATCTGGAAGCACTGTCCATTGGATTTCTCTACAACGAAGGCATCATCAAAAGCATGGACGAGGTGGCGGACGTTCGTCTCTGCGAGCATGGCGATAATGTAGACGTATGGCTGAATCACACAGTGGAACAGCCAACCAATTGGCGTAGAACTTCTGGCTGTACGGGCGGCGTGACGGCTGTTGACCTGCTCGCGAAACCGAATGTCAATTTTGAAGAGAACAGGTTCACGGTCCAGCCTGATGCGATCATGGAATTGGTCGAAAAATTATTCGAGTCACAGGAACTGTATCGCGATACGGGCGGCGTACATACATCCGCGTTGAGTGACGGAGAAAAAGTTATCATTGCCGCAGATGACATTGGCAGGCACAACACGCTGGATAAAATTGCGGGGCTGTGTTTGATGAAAAATCTCTGGCCTGAAAATCGTGTTCTGATCACCACGGGGCGCATCAGTTCCGAGATGCTGCAAAAAGCCGCGCAGCTCAACGCCCCCATTTTGATCTCACGCACCTCGCCAAGTTCGCTTTCGATTGAAATGGCGGAACGCTATGGAATTACACTGATCGGGTATGCAAGAAAACATCGCTTCAATGTATATTCAAATGGACATCGAGTTGGACTATAAATAAAATTATCATCACAAAAAATACAAAACCGCCTTTGCAGGCGGTTTTTTTCTGTTATACTTGATTGTGAAATTTGTCACTATACAAAGGAAGAACATCCTCTTGAAGCGTGAGAAATGAAACTTGCCCAATCAAGCTGGATGACAAATAATGGACATGGAGTAAAAGCATGACCAATAAAACCATTGTTTACAGACCCATTTCTCCAGAGATCGAAGAACTCGCCCGCGAACACAACCACAACCCAGAAGCCGCGCTGGAAGTATTAAAAGATATCCAGCTGCGCCACGCGCAACTCTCGCCCGCCAGCATCACAGACGCGGCGCGCGCGCTGCACCTGCCCGCCCATCAAATGTATGGCATGGCAACTTTTTATTCCATGCTTTCATTGGAAGAGCGCAGAAAAGTAATGCGCGTTTGCGACGGCCCCGTGTGCTGGTTGAAACGCGCCAGTGAAACCCGCGCGGCCATCGAAAAAATTGCGCGCACTGATGACAGCCTGACCATCGAAAGAACTTCGTGCCTTGGCCTATGCGATCGCGCACCCGCAGTGTTGGTGGAAGATGAACAAGCGGGGCCCATCGACCAAAGTGAAGCCTGGAAATTATGCGAAGGCTGGCGCGGCGTGCCAACTGATTATTCAAAAGAACGCAAAGGCGAAACGCGTGTGATGACCGCCTTGATCGGAAAAATAAATCCAGACTCCATCGACGATGCAATTTCACATGGCGTTTATGATGGATTAAAAAAAGCGCTTCGCTCCGAACCGATAGCTGTTCTTGCGGAAGTAGAATCTTCCGGGCTGCAAGGACG
>JAVBXV010000146.1 GCA_030824405.1 Anaerolineales bacterium
CAGATGCGCTCGGACGCGCCTTTGAAAATGCTGTCGGGAACTCAACTGCCTGGGCGGGCTGACCAATTTCCAGCCGTCGATAGAGGCGCATTTTTGCATCCACTGGCGCGAACAGATCGTCTAATCCGCCGATGGTTTCAGAAGTGCCCAGGAATAAAATCCCATCGGGTTTCAGGCTGTAATGAAAGAGCGGCAAAAGTTTTTTTTGCAATTCAGGCGTGAGGTAGATCAACAAATTGCGGCAGGTCAAAAGATCGAGTTTGGTAAAAGGCGGATCCATGATGATGTTCTGCGGCGCAAAGATGACCATTTCGCGGATGGATTTTGAGACACGATATCCGCGCTCTTCCTTAACGAAGAAGCGGCTCAGGCGTTCTGACGAAACATCGGCGCTGATGTTGTGCGGATATACGCCCGCGCGGGCGCGCTCGATGGCATGTAGATCAAGATCGGTGGCGAAGATCTGCAATTTAAAGTTTTTGGCGGTCTTGTGCAGTTTGAGAGAATCCAGCGTTTCTTGAAAGAGCATTGCCAGCGAATAGGCTTCTTCGCCAGTGGAACAGGCGGGAACCCAGGCGCGCAGAGTCTGTTCGGGCGCGCGTTTCGCAAGCAGTTTCGGCAGGGCTTCGGTTTTCAAGATTTCCCATGCGGCAGGGTCGCGGAAAAAATTTGTCACACCGATCAATAACTCATTGAACAGCAATTCCACTTCCTGCGGATTCTCACGCAGAAACCGCACGTACGCGGCAATATTATCCATGTGGTGCAAACCAATGCGACGCTCGATACGTCTATGGATGGTGGTCTTTTTATAGAGCGAAAAATCATGCCTAGTTTGCGCACGCAGGATCAGGATCACTTTTTCGATGGAGCTTTTCGCCTGATCTTCATCTAACAGATGCATCCTTGACGCGGAGTGTTTCGAAGGGTTGGGTTTCGTGAATAGCGGCGCATGGTGAACATAGGCGTTGATGTTGGCAGGCAATTCCTCCACCGCTGAGATCACATCCGCCAGCCCTGCTTCCACTGCACTGCGCGGCATTCCGTCAAATTTTGCCGAGTCAGGTGACTGCACAAAAACACTGCCGCCCTTTTCTTTAATGGCGCGCAGCCCCAGTGTGCCGTCTGTGCCCATGCCTGAAAGGATCACGCCGATGCTATGTTCTTGCTGGTCTTCTGCCAGTGCGCGAAAGAAAAAATCAATCGGCAGGCGCAGTCCGCGCGGGGCGAGCGGAGCAAATAGATTCAAGACTCCGTGCAGGATGGACAGATCCTTGTTAGGCGGGATGATGTAAACACAGTTCGCCTTCACCCTCATCCGATCTTTGATCTGAAAAACTTTCATGCTGGTGCCACGCTGGAGCAGTTCGACCATGATGCCCTTGTGAGTCGGGTCAAGGTGCTGGACGATAATGAACGCCATTCCGCTGTTTTCTGGCACGTTGGCAAGGAAAATTTCCAGCGCCTCCAGTCCGCCCGCCGAAGCGCCAATGCCAACGATGGGGAAAGTTGAATCAACGGTGGTTATAAGTTTGGGGATCTTGGCTTTGGCTGGAGTTTTCTTTGCTTGAGTCATAGTCCAAATTCCCTTGGATAAAAATTTTGTTGAAGACAGAACAAATATATTTTGCCTGCATAAAGAGTATAGCACTTATATTGTTGCGAAGAAGTTGACCAAGTTTTTTTTCATTATGTTATCTCCAGTGTTGAAATTGATCTTCTCGCATCATAGTCTTTGAGAACAAAAGACTCCCCGTCGCTGGGGGAGTCTTCACTATCCAGATGGACAGGTCAAGATCAGGGGATATCTACTTCGACCATGCCACCGTTGACGTAAATGAGCAATTTGCCGTTCATGAACAGGATCGGATCGGATTCGTAACGTGTGCGGACAGTTTCAAAGTTGGGCACGTCGTTTGCAGTCAACGCGGTGACTGCATCGAGAACGGCAAGCATGTGTTCCCGGGGTGGACATGGGTCCGTGTTTGGCGAAATAGGTGAGTGCTGAATTCATGATGGCCTCCGAATTAATTGGATATTACCCTTCTTTGATCCACGGTTTGAGCAGATCAAATTCTATGAATCCCATAAATTAACCAGCCCCGCTCGACCCGCCGCCAGAGGCGCCTGCACTGCCACCTGAGCCGCCGCTTGCGCCAGCCGTATCCGATGTAGACATCACTGCGACAATTGCGCCAAAATCACCATGGCCGCCCGCCATTGCGTGGAACCAGATTGGAAGAGGAACACCGCCCATTTTCTGGAAATATTTAGCCCAATATGCGCCCAAACCAAAGACGGCGGCATATGCCAGATATTTTTCAAAGAAGTCAGGGCGAATGGCAGGCTCTTTGCCTTTACTCACCTGTTTGATATATTCCTGAAAACCTTTCCAGCGCACGGCTTGTTCTTCGCCTTCCGGGGTGAGCACCGAATAGGCCGCAGAATAAATTAACACCGCGATTGAAATAAAAAAGACCGCTGCACTACCGCCTGCCATTCCAGCGAATAGCATTGCCATATTAACATCACGACCAAAACCTGACCCAAGGATGAGTGATGCAACAAACACCGCCAAAGATAGGAACATGGCGAAAAGTCCGCTTGCAACCTGTTTCTTGTGCCTCGCCTTGCGTTCAGGGTCCAGCCATTTGCGGTGGATAAGTTCCTGCTCCAGGGGTTCATCGAACAACTTGCTATTCATCCCCAATCGTGTGGAGATTTCATTCATATTTATCTGTGTATCGCCTGTCTTAAATAGCACATTTAACAAGCCTTGTTCATGTAAATTCAAAGAAGCGGCTGGCTCTTTTTTTACAAGCATATAATTTGTAGTTCCCCATGTGCCTTTCTCTTCTTGAATTTCCAATATGCCGCGTCCTGCGAGATCGAAGATGGTTCCCATGAATCCGTTTGCCTGTTTCGTCAGCGCTCCCACGAGGGCAGGAGCCAGATCAGAAGGCGGGTTCGGAGTGGATATCACATCACTGATGTTCGGGTCGCGCGCATTGGTGCGGGCATATGTGAATAATCCAAAGCCACCCAATATCAGCGTAACGATCCCTGCAAAGAAACCAACCGGCAGCGCCTTTGCTGTTGTCGCATCTGCCTGTTCTTTTTGGATCTGCCATCGCGGAGCGGCTGTCGTCAAACTATCGGCAGCGAACAACACCGTAAGGATCAGGCCTTCGTCTTCGCCGAGTCCGCTTGTAGTTAAGAGAATGCCTTCGTTGGTCGAACCAGTTTCAAAGTCACGGCTGAGGCGCGGATTTTCGAGCAGAGTCGCTTTTTGTGGATACGCCAAAATGATGGAGGATGACGCGATCGAATAATCGTGATCTTCAGGGATGGCGCGCCAGATGAGCGTATCGGCATCGCCTTTGCGGATGACTCCATGTACACGGTAGCGGATCGTGAACACGCGCGACGCATCTGACGTAGCCGGGAAATGCCACGTCACCTTGAGCGGATTTCCCGCTGTTACTTCCACCTGCCCAGCCTGCATGCCTTCTGGCATGGGTGCGCCATCCATGCTGGCATCGAGGAAGGTGACGCCGTCCGTTTTGTTTGCCGAAATTTCACGGAAGGCAAAGGTAAATGGGCCGCCCTCGAAACGAAATTCCACAGTTTCGGTGACAATCACCGAACCGTTTTCTTGAATATCAAGTTGAACATCGAACCGTTCTGCATAATAGGATTTCGCCGCGAGTACAGGATTGGCAAAGGCAAATGCAATTGCCAGTACGATGGTTAAGGG
>JAVBXV010000156.1 GCA_030824405.1 Anaerolineales bacterium
GGCTGGCAGGAAGCGCGCTATGGCTTTGTGCAGGGTGAAGATACACCAGAGTTTGACAAGTTGGCGACGACCCTGTCCACGCAAAAGACGAAGCCTGAGTCAGATCATTATCTTTTGGCTGCGCTGTGGCTGAGTAATAGTCTTTTTGTGAAGTAAAACCCCCATCCGTCCTTCGGACACCTTCCCCCCAAGGGGGGAAGGCCAAGCTGTGAGCATTTTCTGTCTCGATATGATTTGTTCAACTTATAATAAATAGTGCAAGAAAGCCTCCCCATTTTGGGGAGGTGGGAGGGGTTGGGTTTGCCATTCAAAAATAATAAAGGAACATTCGCATGACATCCGCTGAAGATTTTCAATCACAATTAGATTCCATCTTCTCTTTCGCAGAGAAAAAGCGCCTGGCTGCAGTCGTCGTCAAATCGGGAGATCTGCATCGGCTGGTGGGCGGCTACCCAGGCACCGACAATCGCATGGCGCTGTGCTGTCTTGTGATGCGTGAGAACATGATCGGCGGGGATGAGATCGTCTCTGAACCGTCCAAAGGCATAGGCGCAACCTTGATGATCAAGTATCAATTTCCACGCGCAAGATAAATAAAAACGCAGTTCTTCTGCGGCGACGATGCAAAATCTCCTTCAAATGAATGGCACATTGGGGAGATTTTGTTATTTATATGTTCGGCACTGTCGATAAAGTTGTATACTAAATAAGTCAGTGCAAAGATCAATTTCGAGATCTGTGCATATTCATCAAGCTAAGGAGTATAAAATGACATACACACTGGATACAAAAGTTGGCGATATTTTGAAGGACACCCATGCCATAGAGATCCTGGAGAAACACGTGGCGGGTATCTCGAAGAATCCTATGATCGGGATGGCAAAGGGAATGACCCTGAAACAGATCCTCGCCGTGCCGCAAGCCAAAGAGGCTGGGCTCACCGAAGACATGGTGTTGAAGGTGTTGAAAGAGATCAACGCTCGCAAGTAACGCTCGCAAATAACCTGAAATCAATTTCAGAGTCGTGTAAAAGGCACAAGCTCTCTGGCTTGTGCCTTTTTTGCTGTCCGCGCGAGATGCGTGTATAATCCGCGGCCATGAGTAAAAACCCTAAAAAATACAAGAAACAGCGCTCCACTACACCCGCCTGGGTGGACACATTGATCGCATGGCTTGAGGTCGTCGGGGTGATCGGCCTTCTTCTGTCGGGGATCTATTCACTGGTGACGATGATCTGGTAGGTCACTTGTGAATGGAGCGAAGAACCTCTGCGATTGTCTCAGAGACCCTTCGCTATCGCTCAGGGAGTCACATTTAGTCAGTTTACAAACTTGGTGCCCGCCACTTCTTGATCACTTTCGCAAATGGCGGGTCGATCTTCTTCTCACGAAACGGATACCAGCCCAATTCTCCGCGCACTGCTTGTTCCTTCAATTCAGTGGAACCCCAGATCAAAGAGGCTCCCGCCGCGCCGATCAACGCGGAGGCCCAGTTATTGGAAATGAACAACGCGCCCACGATGCAGGCCGCGCCCAGCGTCATCACGTACGGCCACCACAGAAAACCAAAATAACGCTCCCCGCGAATTACCCAGACAAAGCCCAACCCAATTACAAATAGAACGGCGATCCCAAGCCAGAAGCCAAAAGAATTCATTTGCCGTTCTCCTTCAGCGCAGTCAATTCAGCTGCGCTGTATACACGTCCGCGCGGGTCGCGGTTGAGCAGGTCCACTGTTGTGGCTTCGGGGTATTCAGCCAGTATCTTTGCATGGCGCGGATTGTTCGGGTTGGCGGGAGCATGTCCGTGTTTGATGCGGCGCGGCTGGCGCACTGCTATTTCAAGCGCATCGAATAACAGGGTCATGCCCAGAATGCCGAAGACCGCAGAGAGCGCCATGTTCGTAGATAGAAAAGACGCGCTCATCAAGCCAACGCCCAACGCAAGCGCGATCAACGCAGGCTTCCAGACATGCACAGTTTCACGTTCGATCTTGCGCACAGAAACATGTCCCCACCAAACGCCAAAAAAAGTTGCCAGTGCTGCGGCAAGCCCAACAAAATTTATTTCCATGGTCACTCCATATGATCTAAAAATAATGCAATCGCGGCGAAAGATTTTATCGTGTTGTTCCTGATAATGCTCATGCAATATGTCCATTATATGCAGTGACGTTTTTCATATTAATCTTCTAACCAAACACTTAGCGAAACCTACATAATCTACATACATATAAGCATGAACAAATATACAATCGGCATCGAAGAAAGCACCACAGGAGAAGTTCATGCATATCGTTGTCATTGGCGGGGGCATTACAGGTCTAAGCGCCGCGTGGGAATTGCAAAAACGCGGCATCCCATATTCCCTTCTTGAAGCCTCGCATCGCTGGGGCGGCAAGGTCATCTCATCCAAACTTGAATTCGATAACGCCCGCTTTTTAGTGGAAGGCGGACCCGACACACTGATCACACGCAAGCCTGAAGCATGGGATCTGGCGAACGAGTTGGGCATGCTCGATCAGATCACCAACCCTGGATCGGAAGTCAGCGGCACCTATGTGCTGGATAACGCCTCCCTCCACCCGTTACCTGTTTCGCCGACCCGTTTTATCACCACCCCGCTGCTAACCCTGCGCGGCAAATTGCGCATGCTGGCAGAACCTTTTCAACCCGCCCGCCGCGATGACCACGACGAATCGCTCGCAGACTTTGTCCGCCGCAGGCTGGGGCAGGAAGCACTGGATAAATTCATCGGCCCAGTATTGGGAGGCATCTACAACACCGACCCCGAAAAGCAGAGCATCATGGTCTCTGCGCCTGTCATGCGCGAAATGGAAAAAGAAGGCGGCGGGTTATTCATGGGGGCAATTCAAAGCGCATTTCGCGGCGGGAAAAAGAAGAAAAGCAACAAGCCGCGTTTCATTAGCTTCAAAGATGGTCTCGAAGCCATGGTCAACGAGCTGGTGCGTCAACTCACTGGCGACCTGCGTTTGAACGCACAAGTTGTATCTGTGAAGCATGAAGATGATCAATATCAAATTTCAATGAGCGACGGAAGCAGTCTGCTTGCAGATGGGGTGATCTTTGCAACGCTCGCGAATCAAACGTCCGCGTTGATAAAGGATATTTCAACAGAAGCAAGCCAACAGTTAAGTACGATGCGCCAGCAGCACATCGGCACAGTATCACTCGTGTATCGCGAGTCAGATATCCCAGCGAAGCCAAAGGTCAACGGGCTGATGATCCCGCGCCGCGAAAAACGAATGATCGACGCGGTCACATTCACATCGCGCAAGATGCCAGAGCGGTCTACTGAAGGCTACGCCGTGGTGCGGGTTTTCATCGGCGGGGGCGCGCCTGAGATGGTTGAATATTCGGAAGACAGAATGATCGAAGAAATAAAAAGAGAGCTTGCCGAACTGCTGGGCATCACCGCCGCGCCGCAAACATGGAAGGCGTTTCGTTGGGAACACGGTTTCCCGCAAGCCGATGTGGGGCATTTGAAACGCGTGGATGAAATTGAAAAGTTACTGCCGCCAAATCTCACCCTGGCTGGGAGTTCATATCGCGGCATTGCCATGCCCGACTGCATTCGTCAGGGACGTGAAGCGGCGGCCGCATTATCTTTATATCTTCAAGGAGCATAAAATGAAATTTGTTCGAAACCTAAACAACGCGCGGCTGGCCTGCTTTTCCATCGCGTATGGATTGAGCGGCGCATTGATCGGCGGCACATTGAACCGAATTATGATCG
>JAVBXV010000188.1 GCA_030824405.1 Anaerolineales bacterium
CCCAATCGACCTGCGCCTTCACTTTATGTTGAGTTGGGATTCGCACGGCCGCAACGAAAAAGATCAAATCCAACAGCCAGAGCGTGAGATTCAGGATCGTAAAACGATTATCGCCGAACAGAACGAAAGCCATGCCCAGCAAACAAACCGAAGCCAGCAACGGCAGCACACGCAAGCGGCGGCTATTGGTTTGAGATGATCCTTCAGTGAGCGTGGATAGTTTCCATTCGCCGCGCAAGACCGCCCAGATCACAAAACCGAGGGCGGCAACATAAAAGACAACAGCCGCTGCAAAATGCAGCGGCGGCTCTAAAAGGGATTGGGCAAACAATGCAAGCGCCAGCCCCGCAAGAGAAAGCAGCGGGAATGGCCGCACGATCTGTGTAACACGCTGAAAAAAAGATGCAGCCTGCATGAAGGTTTGCCAGTATTTATTTTTGAAATTCAGGCGCTATTGCGCGGGCACTCGGAAGACATAAAAATTATGAAATTCCAGTGAGGACTTGAAAATGGTCAACTTGCCTTCTGGATATAAAAGTTTCAGATTTGCCATGGTGGCGGTGTCTTGCGGAGAGAACATGAAAAGTTTCGCGCCAGGGATGGCAACAGTTTCATCGAGATTGTCTGGAGGGTAGGCAATATCACGCCCGGGCTCACCCGCCCAAAACGGAGGCAGACGCGTATCCACCCAGAAGGCGTAGGGGATGATCCAAACTTGATCGACCGATCCGCCTTTGTCAATGAAGCCGCGCATCACCGAGCCCATCTCTTCAGAGTTCCACGCGCCCATGCGGTATTGTTGATAATACTTATTGAAGATCAGGTCATAATTTCGCGAGAACGAAACCAGGAATAATCCCAGCACTAACACAGAAGCAAAGACTGAACGCGATGAACTGACCGCGATCCTGGTCTCATCATTCTCACTCAATCGTTCACGCGCAGTTGAATTGCCTGCAAACCCATTCAGCAAACTATCGAGTCCAAAACCAATCAACAGGAAGACAGGTACCAACGCCGCACCCGTACGGTTGAGCGATGGATTTTCTTCGGGAAATGCCAGCGAAAGAATGGACGGCATTTGCAGCAACGGAACTGCCAGCAACAAAAGCAGATCCTTCCAATGTCGCTCACGCACATAGCGGACTAACACAAGCGTAACGCCGATCAGGAACAACGCGCCCGAAACCACTTCCAATGCGGGGCGGCTCGGAACGGAATGTACCCAGATGTTGCCGTTGTACCAGTTGAATTCCTTGAGCGCCGTCCATAAATTCAGGAGCACCAATTGCCAGACCGGCGCAGGGAAGGCGCGTTCCAATGTGCCCACGCGCGAGAAAGCGCGTTCCACAAAAATGTCTGGGCGCTCAATCGCGAAGCGAGCCATCGGAATGACGAACACCCAGGAAGTGAATGCCAGCAGTCCAAACCAAACCAGCGCCTGCCTGCGGGACTGGGCATCGCGCAAATGCAGGAAATATAAAATGAACATGGCAACGAGCACGAAAGGCATGATGCGGAAGGGAGTGTACCCATTCAAGCCCACGCCCAAGGCCACGCCCGCAAGGATAAAGTCATTGCGATTCTGGCGGCGCATCCCGCGGAAGAAATAATACAAAGTGGCCGCCGCAAACAGCGGATAGAAGGAAATGCGCAGCCCAAACCGTTCGATCACAGTAGGCCAATAGCCAATGCCTGCAAACGCCACTGCCAGCAGACCAATGCGTGTGCCGCCCAACTCCTTGCCAAGCAGGTAGATGAAAGGCAGGGTCAGCAATCCGCCTGCAACTGCCACGATCTTAAGTGTGATGAAGGAAACGCCAAACCATTGTGCAACGAACGCGCACAAATAAATGTAAAGAGGTTCACGACCCGTGTTACGCGGAAAGTAAATTGAATATTGCCCCTGCGTAATATCGTAGACATCCATCAACTTCTCGGCGTGGTCGCTGGTCATTTCATTGGCAACAGAATCCAGCCGATAGGTGCGGAAGAAAATCGTCACCAGCATGATCAGGAAAACAAGTAACCCCCAACGGGTGATGCGCAGATTCCATTCGGAGCGTGTGAAAAAGTTAATGATCTTTGCAAGCAAAGTTGGAGAATCAGAGGTACGCGGTTCTGGCACCCAAAAGGCACGCAGATGGAAAAAGATCGCCCCCGCCCACAGAATTAAATTGACCGTTGTAAATCGGTTCCCTGCAAAAAAATAAAACGCAACCGCGCTGAAGATCAAAGACAAACTGAAGGCAGTGCCACGCACCGCAAATGCATCTGTACGGGTTTCATCCGCGGGCAGCGGAGTCAACGTCCACTCGCCGCGGCGGAATGCCAGCAGCGCAACACCCAACGCCGCGACATACAGGGCAATACCCATCACATAAAACTGTTGCGGAGGTTCAAATGTTTGTTGAGCGGCCAATGCCAGAACCAGCACAAGCAAAGTAAGCCACGGGAATTTACGCGGTGCAGCCACAGGCGAATCTTCATGCAGATCGACAGCGGCATCCGTATCCACTAGTAAAGTTGTATCTTTGCGCTCAGAAACAGCCTTCAAGAAATCCTTGAAGGAGTCCCAATTCTTGAAAATCGATTTCACATAATCAAGGACGGTCGGTTCATTCATATTTTTTTCACCAGCCTGCGAGAACTTTTATTTTTTACGTGCAATGACCAAGATACTTTCGCCCCATGTCATCGGCAAAAAGATAATTCCAGTGATCGCCTGAATGCCACCAAGCGAGCCGAAAAATAATTTCTGTATAGCTTTCGGCACGAACCGAATATAAGGCACATCCCAAAACCCATCCGAGGTCACGCGCTTCAATTCAAAGCCCGCCGCTTCGATCAGGCGCAGCCATTCCTGCGGCTCTTTCAATGAAATATGGGTCGGGTCCTGATAGCCGATCCAGCGCTCACCCTTCCACGGCTTGAGCAAAGAACCGAGGTTTGGCGTCGCAAGGATCAGAATACCGCCCTGCTCAGTAACACGTCCAATTTCATGGATCGCTTTCGCGGGGTCGGGTAAATGTTCCACGATATGTTTGATGATGACCACATTGAAAGCGCCATCCTGATACGGAAGTTCCTGTGCGGATGCCGTTTGCAGGGATGCGTTTTCAGAATATTTTTTGGATTGATCGACCGCCCAGTGATTCAGGTCCATGCCATACGCTTCGAACGCCGCCGAGAGTTGGCCCACCAAATGCCCCATGCCTGATCCCACCTCCAGCAGACGCGCTCCGCGGCGGCCATATCTGCGCGCGAGCATGCCGAAGAATCGGTTGGACCACCAATACATGCTGTATTTGGCGAAGGTTATATTTGCATACGTGTGTGTGGAGAAGTATTTTTCGTCGAAAGCCATGGGGATTGTGTTTACTTTTTTCTGGCGATATAGAACGTGAATGTTCCATTATCAACTGGCACAGGCGAAGCGTATTTTTTTACATAGCTTTCCGTGAGAGCCAGATTCCATTTTGTGCGTGAGATGATCCACTTGCCTGTCAACACACGCGCCACAACAGAGGGGACGCCGAAGTAGTGTCCCCATTCTAACACGCGCATCGAAGCGGGCGAAAAATAATTCCAGTAGCGCTCCAGCTTGAAACCAGCACGTTCGAGGCGCTGCTCCCAAACATCGGCATCGTCTGCATGTGAAACACGGGATATTTTACGGAACCATTCGGTGTAGGCTTTGCCCAACACTTTCGAAATGGACAGTTCACTTAAGTAGCGTGTATTCGGCACA
>JAVBXV010000155.1 GCA_030824405.1 Anaerolineales bacterium
CCCAATCCGCGAAATGTATTTTCAAACTTTTTGGCAAGAGCCACCGAAGAAGCTTCGTCCGTGTGAACGATCATCGCATTGTTTTGCTGTTGCTCGCGGAACGTGTAGTTGGCAAGGTAGGCGCCTTGCTGTTCAGACGTGTACGTCACGTTGAAATAATTTGTCAGGTCGTTAAATGTTTCCTTCGTTACTGGCGCGGCGCTGATGGCAGTAATTCCCGCTTCTTCGTAGAGTGGCGCGGCTGCCCGTATCGTTTCGCTGGACGAATGACCGATGACAGCGATTGCATCGCTTTGCGTGATTGTCTGTGCATTTTGTTTCGCAAGTTCGGCGTCGTTCTGATCTTCATAGGCAACCACCTCAACCGTGTACCCGTTGACTCCCCCCAGCTCGTTGATTTGATCGGCTGCCAGTTTTGCGCCTGCATACAAAGAATGTGGATTCGCTTCATTCTCCGCGAACGGGCTGGATTCTGCTACTACAACTATGACCGTCCCTTTGGAAGACCTGTCTCCCCCTGCACAACCGCTGGCAATGCCAGTGATCAATAAAAATACAAAAAATGCATGAACTACCTTCGTGGCGTTTTTCATGTTTTCGAGCTCCTGGATGGGAATGTGATGTTTTGTTTAGCGAAAGGTCTTTAATAGTGTTGTCAGGTTATTTCCGAGTGCCTCATTTGCGTAACCGCCCTCCATGATAATCGCAGTAGGCAGATTTAATGAAGAGATTCTTTTCCCCATCTCGTTGAATCCGTTTTGAGTGACATGGAACGTGCCAAGCGGGTCGCCATCGTACGCATCCATGCCTGTGGAGAGGACAAGATGCTCGGGCGCGAAGTCACGGATCATACTCAACGCCTCGTCCAAAGTTGATAAATACTGTTCATCGCCTGTGTCTTTGGGTAGCGGAAAATTTTTATGAAAGCCAAGACCCACGCCTTCGCCAGTTTCATCCGCAAAACCAATGTAGTGCGGATATTCAAAATCAGGATCTCCATGAATGGAGATGGTTAGCACGTCATCGCGTTCGTAGAAAATATCCTGCGTTCCATTGCCTGCGTGATAATCAATATCGAGCAAGGCAACTTTGCCTTTTGAAGAAAGCCAGTTCGCGGTAACTGCAGCGTTATTGATGAAGCAATATCCGCCCGCGTAATCTTTGCCTGAGTGATGCCCAGGCGGGCGGCAGAGCGCGAAGGCATTCGTTGAATTTTTCAAAACAAATTCTGCCGTGCTCAATGCACAATTCGCCGAAGCAAGCGCGGCTTTGTAGGTTGCCTCCACAATGCATGCGGAGAGATCCATGATGTAATAACCGCCTCGTCCACGCAGTGAACTGGTGGGGCGTGATTTTCTTCTCAACGCAAAAGTGGCTGGCAGGAAGGCATGCTGCTCAGGCGCAGCCGCCACTTCGGGTTCAGAAGCCAGCCACTCGGTCCAGCAGGAAGCGAGGAAGTTGATGTATCCTTGATCGTGCACAGCCAGAATCGGGTCGAGTCCAAAATCCTTTGGCTCGGTTAATTCGGCCCAATCCGTTTTATTTAACGCAGACAAAATTTGATCCATGCGGTCTGGGTTTTCGTAATAAGGTACGCGTATGCCGCCGTCAAAAACCTCGAAAGGCGGATAATGTTTGCGATGTTCTTCGGAGTAAAATATTTTCATGGTAAGACAATTTTACCCGCAAGCGTCATGGATGTTGGAGAAAACATGGAATTATTTGATGCAATTCACGGACGACAAACAATTAGCAAGGTGAAGCCAGATGCTTTGCCGCGCGATATGATCGAAAAACTTTTAAGTGCTGGCGCGCAGGCGCCGAATCATCATAAGGTACGGCCCTGGCGTTTTGTAGTGTTGACTGGGGATGGGCGCAAGAAATTGGGCGATGTAATGGCCGCTTCTTTTCTGGACCGTAATCCTGTCACGCCGCCCGAAGGTTTGGATAAACCCCGAGCATTGCCGCTCCGCGCTCCCGTGGTCATAGCCGTTGGCGTGGATAAGCCCGCTGACTCAAAGATCATTGAGATCGAGAATATTTCAGCAGCTTCGGCGGCATGTCAGAATATTCTGCTTGCGGCCCATGCTTTGGGGTTGGGCGCGATCTGGCGCACAGGCGAATGGGCGCGTGATGCCAAAGTAAAGGAATTTTTAGGCTTCACTGCCGATCAAAATATTATTGGCTTTATTTATGTTGGGCATCCTGAAGTAACACCTGAACCATACACGCGTGCAGGCTTTGAAGACCGCGTCACCTGGGTGGAGTAAAGAGAAAGTAATAACAAATAAAAAAACGAGCAGTGGAATTTCGAAATTTCACTGCTCGTTTTTTTATTTTATCTTCCCAATATTTCCAGCATAAGATCTGGCCTATCGGTGATTATCCCATCCACGCCCCATTGGATGAATTTTTGCATGGTTTCTTTGTCGTTGATAGTCCACGGCTCGACAGCGAGATTGCGCTCATGTGCTGCGTTAACAAAGGCTGGGGTCATCACTGTGATGCCGCCTGATTCTTCGGGTACCTGTAAAGAGAAGAACTTCGGCGAATAGAAACTTCCAAGAAATGGTTTGGTCAGTAGAACAAACACTGTTGTTTCGTTCTTTGCACTGGAGGTGGCAACTTCGGGGCATTCCTCACGAAATTCCTTGAGGCGTTCATCGTGGAAGGAAGCGATCAATACTTTGTCTTGCATGTTGTATTCGCGGATCATTTCACAGAACGGCTTTGCCATCGAAGTATTTGTCTTTTTGATCTCGATGGTCATGCGCATTTCAGGGAAGGCGGTAAAGACTTCCGCCATGGTGGGGACGGTGACACCTTGTCCACGGAATGGGAAAGTGGCGCCTTCGTCGGGAGTCCAATCATGGCCTGCGTCGAGTTGCTTGAGCTGGGCAAGCGTCATGGATTCGATCTCGCCTGTGCCGTTGGTGGTTCTGTCTACAGCTTCATCATGCATGAGGACGAGAACGTTATCATTGGTGATGTGAACGTCCATCTCGAGCACGTCCACGCCGAGGTTGACGGCATTTTGGAAGGCGAACATTGTGTCACCTGGCCAGATACCGTCTCCGCCCTGATGGGCGATGACGAGTGGATAGTTCAAGCCTGCAGCGTAGTATGGATGGGCTGGTGCGGGTTTGGATGTGATCTGTAGGATCGCTGCTGTTGCAAGAAGAACGACAACGATCTTATGCCATGTTTTGAGTTTCATTGATTGCTCCACGATAGGGTGATGCAATTTTACCCTTAAGAATTGACATGTTCTATTTTTTCACGTATAGTGAGTTATCTAATTTTTAGGAGGCGAATATGCTTGCTTTGCGGTTGTTGTCTGAGGGCGGGGAAGGCCCGAATACAGAACTTGTATGGTTGTTGTATGCGGGGATGGCTTTCTTCTTTTTGATCGTTATCGTCGGGTGGTGGGTGAGTTCAAGAAAACAGGACCAGCCCGAGGTTAAGCACGAGGCGGTTAAGTCAAAAAAGAAGGATGCGGATGACCTGGTCAAGATCGAGGGAATTGGACCGAAAGTTTCCAAGGTTTTGAAGGATGCCGGCATCACTACTTTTGATGAGTTGGCGCATGCAAAAAATGCTGATTTACAGAAAATATTGAATGAGGCGGGGATGCAGATGATGAACCCCGAAGGTTGGATCGATCAGGCAAAACTGGCGGCAAAAGGGGATTGGGGCGCTTTTGAAAAATTACAGGATGAATTAAAGGGCGGACGCAAAAAATAAAAGATA
>JAVBXV010000069.1 GCA_030824405.1 Anaerolineales bacterium
TGAGTTTGGATGTGGCGTTATGTGCTTCATCTACAATTACAAGCGGACGATGTAACGCAAGCAAATTGCGGAATGAAAATTTGATCGTGCCTTTGCCCGCGCCTTCTTCAATTTTCTCTAATCCATCTAAAGCCTTAGGGATATTTACAAAATGGGATTCAAGGTCTTCGTGATGGGAATAAACCTTGCGGCCCTCGGTATTATCCACGCGCAAAGTTTGCATTGTGCCAACCAAAATAACGGCTTTACCTTTAATATCCTGCGGACGTATCTGTGTGAAATCGGCAACGTCCAAAACCAAAACCTGATTGCCATATTTTTGTGTAATGGCTTCTCGGTTTGGGTGGCGTGGATTTTTCAGCGTTTTAAGTGTTTGCTGACGAATCGTATTGGTTGGGACAAGCCACAAGACAAGCGGGAAATCCTGCTCTAAAAATGCCTGTGCGGCTGTGGAAATTGTGTATGCTCCCAAAAGAGTTTTACCGCCGCCTGTGGGTAAACGCAAGCATACATAAGGCGTATTTTCCAATTTTTCAAGCGGACGATACCCAAGCGGGGCGGCTCGTTTTGCCGACTCGGTTCTGTGATTTTCGAAAGTTGTTGCAAGATTGCCGAAGCGGGCTTCTTCGAGATACAAGCGTAAAAATTCGAGCGTGTCTTTTTGATATTTTTTGAGTGTCAGCATATTAACGCGCCTTGATGTCGTAAGGAATATGTTTGAAAATTACTTCCTGCTTTTGCAAAGTTGCTTCATCCAGCATACACATTTCGCCGTAAATAATTTTTTTGCCTTTGTGCTTTGGCAATTCGCGCATGACTCTTGCCGTAAGGACGTTGCCGCCTGTGGGCGTTTTGTCGCCAAGAATACCGTTGTAGAGCAAATAAAAGGCGGTTTCGTTTTGAACGCCAAGCAAAGGTGTTTTCGGTGTTTTCAATAATGGCGTGTGCGTTTCAGAAAACCAAACATGCGCCGCAAGGGATTTGAATTTCACTTTCTCGTTGATATGCCCTTGCTCGTCAAAAACTGCTTCGCCCAATTGATAAAAGCGAAAACCACCACCGCCCAGCCAGTTGACCTCTTTTGAAATGCCGCCTTGCTCGCCTTCAACAACTTTTTTCAAACGCGGGGCGCAATGGGTAACGGCGTGCTCACCCATTTCGATGCCGATATATCTTCTGCCCATTTTATGAGCGACAGCAGCAGTTGTGCCTGAACCGAGGAAGGAGTCTAAAACTATATCGTTTGGGTTTGTTGCAATATGTATAACGCGTTCAATTAGCTTTTCAGGCTTTGGGGTTGAAAATGGAATATCTCCGGGGAACAGTGTAGTTATCTCAGACTTGGCACTTCCAGTTGTACCGACCTCTGTATAAAGCCAAATGCTTGATGGAACCAATCCTGATTGCACTTCGGTCAGAAATTTTTTTACTCGTGGAGCATTATTCCCGTCAGCCCCAAACCAAATACGATTGTCTTCTACCATTTCAATAAATCTAGGCTCTGTGTAAAGCCAACAACGCCCATTAGGAGGATCAATTTTTCGCCCTGATGGAGTAGTAATAGTAAAAAACTGTGCTTGTCTACGTCCTTTTTCTGCTTTTGCATGGGCGGGTAGAGAAGCCCAATCACCTCTTGGATCGTTATCAGGATTTGAATACCTTTCAATTTGACTGTCTGATGCTGGAAGTGGATTTCGAATATCTTTCCAAATATTTCGATCTTTAGCATACAACAAGATGGTATCGTGAACTGTGGATATGTCCGTTCGGTTTTCTCGGGTATGTGTTCTTTGCCAAACGATATGAGTTACAAAGTTGTTGCGACCAAAGATTTCATCCATTATTACTTTTAGATAATGCCCTTCAGTATCATCAATCGAAACCCAAATGCTGCCATCATTTGATAATAGGTCTCGCAGCATTTCCAGGCGCGGATATATTGTGCTCAACCAAATCGAATGTTCTAGATTATCGTCGTAATGTTCAAATGCGCTGTGAGTATTGTATGGTGGGTCAATAAAAATGCACTTCACCTGTCCCGCATAATATGGCAATAAGGCTTTCAAGGCTTCAAGGTTATCACCTTGAATAAGCATGTTTTCAGTTTCCGAATCACCATAAGAGAGTTTTGAGTCCGCTTCAAGCAGGTGATAAGGAATTTGACTTGATGTTTTACGGGCTTCTTCGTCATTCAGCCAGTGCAGGGTAGGCATACATTCTCCAAAAACCAGATATTTTTAGAATTGTAACATTTAGGACAGTAATTAATTATTCGTGCGGAGTTTTTTCCATAAAATACCCCCGTATAATGTACGATATGCAGATTATAATCCCGCCTCCAACTTGTAGCCATGTCATTACGAGCCCGATAGGGCGAAGCAATCCCCAACTTAACGGGAGATTGCTTCGGCGGAAGACCATCGCCTCGCAACGATATCAAGTTCAATCTCCCAGCTAAAAAATGTCCACACAGAAGGCCGCTAAAACCATGTCAACAAAACAAACTCAACTAATTTCTTGCACTTTGAACGCTTCCAATTCATCATTCTGCATTCTACATTCCTCTTCCCCCCGCTATGCGTCTTAAAGCAGATATCACCCTCCTGATCGTCTCCGTTATCTGGGGTTCGGCGTTTGTAGCGCAGCGAGTCGCAGGTCAACTGGGGAGTGTCTATCTGTTCAACGGTGCACGTTATTTACTCGCCGCGTTGGTGGTGGCGCCACTGGCGATCCGCGCACTTCGCAACCCCGCTTTGCCTCACGAGATGCCGCGCGAACAATACAAGTGGATGTTTATTGCGGGCATCCTGCTTTTTCTTGGCAGTGCACTTCAGCAGGCGGGCATGGTCTACACCACCGCGGGCAACGCGGGTTTCATCACCAGTTTATATGTAGTCTTGGTGCCTGTTGTCTTGTTGCTGGTCTGGCGCGAGAAACTGCATTGGATGTCGATCGTGGCCGTGGTGTTGGCTGGGGTGGGGGCATTTCTCCTGTCAACGGGTGGCAGGTTCGAGGTCCAGCCCGGAGACGTGCTTGAGTTGATCGGTGCATTGTTCTGGACACTTCACGTCATCGTGCTGGGCAAGTATGCATCCAGATTTGAGGCCATGTCATTTTCAGTGGGACAACTCTTTATTTGCGGCATCCTCAATTTGGGATTGGGCGCCTTTGTCGAATCATCCCTCGCCTTTAGCTGGCCGCTGGTTTTCGCGATTGCCTACACTGCGTTATTCTCACTCGGCTTGTGTTACACACTTCAAGTGTGGGCGCAGAGACACACCCCGCCCGCCGATGCCGCATTGATCTTGAGTCTTGAATCTGTTTTTGCGGTGTTATCTGGCTGGTTGTTATTAAATGAAACATTGATCGCCATTCAAATATTTGGCTGTGTGTTGATCTTTATCGCCGTTGTGCTCTCGCAATTCAAGGAATGGAGTTCAGGTACAATGGATCACGACCATCTTGTTGAGGGAAGATAAATTTTATGACTGTAGAAGTGGATTTGATCGAAGAGTTGGATTTGTCATTTCATCCGCTCACGCAAAAACTCTGGCGTGATTTTGAATTGCTGCTCGGCCTGAACGGTGCGTGCGGTGGTTGTTGGTGCATGCATTGGAAATTGCGCGGAAAAAATTTCGACGAAAACAGAGGCGACGCCGCGCGCCAAATGCAAAAGTCCGTGGTCGATGCGAAGATCGTTCCAGGCTTGCTGGCATATTCCGAAGGTTATCCCGTCGGCTGGATCGCC
>JAVBXV010000228.1 GCA_030824405.1 Anaerolineales bacterium
AAACTTCGGGTGTCTCGGTGTCGAGGATCAACCCGTCGAAATCAAATATAAGTGCTTTCAACATTATGGAAACCGCCTTACGAATTCTGAAATTGCTTCCCAAACCTTGATCTTGTTGGAGTCGCTGGATTTTGCAAGTTCTACTATATTTTCAGCCGCCACTTTCATGACGCGATATTCACGGATGGCTTCAGGAACCTTAACGAAGAAACGCGTGTGATCGATCCAGCCGTAAATATTGCAGGACACCGAAACGTAATTGTCGCCACGTTTCAAGGTCATGCGCACACCCTGCGGATGTTCTTCATCGAGCAGGGTTACATTGCCTTCGGCTCCAACCTTGCCAACGTTTCGTCCTTCTTTATATCTAAACCAGCTACTCATCCAGATCCATTCTACTGATACGCGAAGGTTGCACTCCAACATTCGTTGGAACAACCCGCGCTGTTTTTCCATCTTTAATTAATCGTGTTAAATGTTTCACCATTACAGCCTGCCGATTGGAAGCCTGCGCGCCAAGATCTGCAAGCACGGGTTCGAGCCAGGTTTGGTACGAGCGTACATTTAAATACACGCGCCGTCCGCGGCGGTCTGGCAGGCTTTGCAAGAGGGTGCTGATCTTCGCGCTGACATCATGTTCTTCAGGATGAATAAGCGGCGTTAGAACAATGCCATACATTCCCGCTGTGATATTTGCGTAGCACTTGATGCCCCTGTGCACAAACCCAACCACGCGGCCTGGCGCAGGTTCAACAGGATGCAGCAACGGCGGCACGATCTGATAATGCAGACTCTGCACCGCGGGCATATCGACAGATTGCACGCGCCTCCATCCTTCGCCGTGATCTGTTCCTGTTTTCTCAAGCAGACTCACATCCCACAGCCTTTGCCATGCGTAGACGGAGAAGCCTGCCATGCGCAGTGCAGGGAAAACGTCACTCGTCTCGTCCACTTCTGCGATGACGTGAAATGCTTTCCACGCACCCGCCTGCATGGAGAGATGCTCGATCAGGGCGGGCAATTGCGGGTCACTTAAATTGTAGGAAGGCGCAAGATAGAGAAGTTTTGCAAATGTATCCCCGTATGTGTGGATCACCCCGCCCAGCAGCGCGGACTCGCGGTCATTATCGATGGCCGCATATAAATGGCGCGAAGGGTTGATGTACGCCAGCAAGCCCATTGCTCCCAGGGGATGCCCACGCGTGAGAGCACGCGCGCTATCGAGGGTTAGTACATCATTTCGATAGCGTGCAATGATCGGCAGATCGAGCAGGTCAAGCGGACGTATGGTCATTTGTTTGTGGGCGGCGCTTGTGGCCGCCCTTTATTCTTCATTTGAAAAGGAGCAGGGACAAGCCCTGCCCCTACGAAGCCAGCGAAATAAAATACTCGTGAAAACGTGTATCGCCTGTCAACTCTGGGTGAAAAGATGTGGCCAGCAATTTGCCTTCCTGCGCCGCGATGATGCGGCCATCTTCCAGCGCAGCCAGTACCTTCACTTTTGCGCCAACCGATTCAATGATCGGTGCACGGATGAAGACCGCATGATAAGGATGCTCTGTGCCTGTGGCTTTGAACAACTCGTCAATTTCGAGATCGGTTTCGAAAGAATCGACCTGCCGTCCAAAGGCGTTGCGCTGCACTTTGATATCCATTAATCCCAGCAGGGGTTGGTCGCGGCCAATATCTTTTGAAAGAAAGATCGCGCCTGCGCACGTTCCCCAAATGGCATGACTTTTGCCAAATTCCTTCAATGGTTCCATCAGCTCGTAAATGACTGCAAGCTTGCCAATGGTCGTGGATTCGCCTCCAGGGATGATCAGCCCATCCACGCCATCGAGATGTTTTGGTAAACGCACTTCAACGGTTTCCACGCCGATCTTCTTGAGCATGGAGATGTGTTCTGCAAAGTCGCCTTGTAAGGCGAGGACTCCGATTTTCATAATTGAACCAATGACGACGGATAGCGGACCATAAATTTAATCATGGTCCATCGTCCGTCGTCTGTTATTTACCAACCACGTCCCGCCAATTTCTCGCCTTCGGGCATCTGTGAAACGTTACGTCCCACCATGGCCTCACCGAGGTTTCGGCTAACTTCCGCAAGAATGGACGCATCCATGTAATGGGTCACTGATTTCACAATGGCGGCTGCACGTTTGGCAGGGTCACCGCTCTTGAAGATACCAGAGCCAACGAACACACCGTCCACGCCGAGCTGCATCATCAACGCCGCATCTGCGGGGGTGGCTACGCCGCCAGCCGCGAAATTCACAACGGGCATACGACCCGTCTCTTTTACTTCTTTCACCAGATCATACGGCGCGCCGTTGAGCTTGGCAAAGGTCATCAACTCTTCATCGCCCATGGTCTGCAACTGGCGGATCGAACCGATCACACTGCGTGCATGGCGCACAGCTTCAACCACGTCACCAGTACCAGCCTCACCCTTGGTGCGGATCATCGCTGCGCCTTCGCCAATGCGGCGCAAAGCCTCGCCGATATTACGGCATCCGCAAACGAATGGAACTTTGAAGTTGTGCTTCAAGATATGATGTTCTTCATCAGCAGGGGTAAGTACTTCAGATTCGTCGATGTAATCCACACCGAGTGATTGCAAAATCTGTGCTTCCACAAAATGACCAATACGGCACTTCGCCATCACAGGAATACTGACTGCATCCATGATCTTCAAGATCATGTCAGGGTCAGACATGCGTGCCACGCCGCCGTCTGCGCGAATATCCGCAGGGACGCGTTCCAACGCCATCACCGCACACGCGCCCGCTTCTTCTGCGATCCTGGCTTGCTCGGCATTCACCACATCCATGATGACGCCGCCTTTTAACATTTGGGCCAAACCTTTTTTCTCAGTCCACGTACCAGTTTTCGATTCCATTATTTTATGCTCCTATATTTAATGCGGATACTGCCCGTCGCATATTTTTATTATTTTGATTTTATAAATCGCGCAGTACTTTATAAATTCTACCATGCAGACATATTTAAAGGATAAGAGGACTATATGCAGGCGCGCGCTTCATTCTTAACTGAAATCTGATTCTGCAACAGGAGCATTGTCCACGCTGTAACAGGGGGCTGGTTGTTCCTGCTTGACAAAATCCGTTTAATAGTTACAATTAGTACAATGATACAATTAGTACAATATAAGGAGCGCGTATGACAGAGAAGAAGCTAACCCTGCAGCTTGATTCGCATTCGGGCCTGCCCATCTACACTCAGATCGTCAACCAGATCCAAAGCCAGTTGGTAAATGGAATCCTGAAACCTGGTGATCAGTTGCCAACGGTGCGCGCATTGGCGCAGGAGCTACGTGTCAACTTCAACACCGTGGCGCGTGCCTATCGTATGTTAGATGAAGCACGCATCATATCCACACAACAAGGACGCGGTACCTACATCACTGAAATCCCTCCACCAGAGGTCAGTGAAAAGTTGAGACATGAATCGTTGTCTGCGCTTACACACCGATTCCTCAACGAGGCATTTCGGTTGGGTTTCTCAGAGCGTGAAGTCAGCCAGATGGTGAGAGACAGTTTGAAGGCGTGGAAAGAAGCGAACGATGAAGATAGTGAATAACCATTAATCAGGAGAATATAAAAATGAAAACAAAATTATTTAATTCGATAATCAAAAAAGATGACCAACACATCCCGCCAATTGCAGGGACACTGTTTGGAATCTTCCTTGTGATTGCAGTGTTGGGTGCGAT
>JAVBXV010000027.1 GCA_030824405.1 Anaerolineales bacterium
GCGCAAATCCCTTGTTGATGAAATTCTCAAAGATTTTGAAACAAATAAAGGGGCAACTATTAGCGGATTAACAGGTATGGGCGGAATTGGCAAAACCGCACTTGGACTTGAGATTGTGCATACCCTAGCAGAAAAATACCCTGACGGACAAATTTTCTTGGATTTAAAAGGCACAACTTCACCATTAAGTGCCGTCGACATTATGCGTTACGTTATTTTATCTTTTGAACCAACGGCGGACCTAAGGACATTAGATGAAGGTAGTTTAGCAAGAATATATAAGTCAATTTTGCATGACAAGAAAGTTCTGCTCTATTTTGATAACGCCCGTTCCAGCGAGCAGATTACTAATTTACAACCACCCACCTCTTGCGTCATGCTAGTAACTTCACGTTGGGTGTTTCCATTAGCAGGATTGAGCACCCATAAAATTGGAATTTTCAACAGAAATGAAGCGTCTGATTTTTTGCAGGAATTATGCCCTCGTATTAACAAAGAGGAGAGCCACATTCTTGCAAGGGCTTGTGGCTATTTACCATTAGCCTTACGTATTGCGGGAAGTTTTTTACAGGTTAATAATGATTGGCAAGTAGATCAGTACATAGAAAAATTAGCCACTTCAAAAAAGCGCCTAGAAGCGTTTCAAGAAAGCCGAAAAGAGGCAGAAATGCCCGAAGAGTTCGATCTAAAATCGACTTTTGACTTGAGCTACAACCAACTAAGCAATGATGAAAAACGGTATTGGCGCATATTAAGTGTGTTTCCAATTTCTTTTGAATTGGGAGCAGCAATGCATATATGGGGAACAGAAGAACAAGAGACAAAAAGATTGCTAGGAGTTTTCAGACGGTATAGTTTAATTGAATTCAACGAGACTCTCTCCCGTTACGAATCACATGATTTATTAAATGAATTTGCACAAACAAAAATAAAAAGAGCCGAGTTTAAGCTAGCTAAAAGCAAACACTCAATATATTACTCTAAAGCAATTAACAACATAGCGATGTTTGCCTTTTCAGGCGGAGACCATTTCATTAAAGCGTTAAAGATATTAGATATTGAATGGGAAAATATAAATACTGGCTTTTGGTTTGCCACCTCAAAAAATAATGTAGAGCACCTGAAAGCAGTAAGTGCATACTCGAGGCCTGTAGACATTCTCAAGTTGAGACTTCATCCACTGGAAATGATTAAGTGGTCAACACTAGCAGTGACAGCAGCACGTAAACTAAACGATACCTACGCCTTAGCAGGGAACTACAGCGACCTCGGGATTACTTATTTAGAATTAGGCAAAATCGAAAAATCCATCGAATGCCACGAGAACTCATTGAAGATTGTCGAAAAAATTACAGATAAACGCGACAAAGATTTATTAACCAGCAATGCGCTAGGAAATTTAGGGCAAGCATATGAAAGCAAAGGTGATTTCCAATCCGCAAAACAATATTACGAAACAGCCCTAGTCCTTTCAAAAAAACATGGCAATGCTTATAGCGAGGCAATGGATTTACTTAACTTAGGTAGCATCAAGAACAAAACTGGAGAGAATAAAGAAGCGACAGAACACATCTTGGAAGCTAAAGAAATATTTGAACAATTGGGGCATATAGGCAAAGTAGGGTCTTGCTTGGTAGAACTAGGCAGTATTTATACAAGCCTTCACCAGCTTGAACATGCATTAGATCATCTTGAACGCGCACGAAAAATATATATTGAAATTGGGGATGTCCTCAATCTTGGAGCTTGCATACAAAATATAGGCAATACATATATGGAACAAGGGAAATACGACAATGCTTTAGCTTATTTCCAACAAGCTATGGAAATCGCTACTGCCTCAAATGACTCAATAGGCATAGCTCAGAGGATGGTAAACATTGGCGCCGCTTTATTTAAATCTCAGAGACAGTCAGAAGCCACGGTGCACTACGAACAAGCAATCTTAATTTCAAAAGAAATTGGAGCTCACGACTTGACCTTTACAGCGACAAGCAATTTATTGGCCGCACATATGGAAATGAACGACAAGGAGAAAGCTAAAGAGATTATATCTTCCGCATTGAATATGTTTCCAGAGAAATCAGATTACATAAGAAAAATTAAATCCATGCAAAGACATTTGATTATTTTCGATGGTCGCTCCTGGGAAGATTTCAGCGAACTCGAAAAGGCGGTGTGGATCACATCAGAAGTGGAGGGTTTCGTTAATATAAACTCCACAGATGAAGCTTACAGTTTTGTCTCCCAAATAATATCTGGCACTGATATACCTCCAAGTTTTCAAGAGTTGAGACGTATTCTGCAAAAATATATTGGTGGTGAAAAAGTTCTTGATCTATCTGCTTTGCCTAATGAATTTGCAAACATCGTAAGAAATGAATTGCATCTAAGCGATTAAAAAAATAAAAACTTTCCCATACAAAAAAGAGCCTTGAGATTATTCTCAAAGCTCTTTTCACTTATTACTCGTTACTTGTTACCCCCATACGGAACCCAAACATTCTTCACCTGAGTCGCATGGCGCAAAATCTCATCCATCTCGGGGCAACTCGCCGCTGGCTTAAAAAAATACCGCTGACAGACTGAGCCAGTCTGTCAGCGGTAAACAACTCTTACTTAACGATTACAAACCTTCGATGAAGGTGGCAACTGCGAGAAGGGCAAAACCGATGAATAACATCCAGAAGCCGAATCCGCCAATGACGGGAATGGCAACAAAATTGCTGATGAAACCAAGCAAGCCGATGACAACAGCGATGATCCAGGTTACGTTCTTAGGTGCAGAAAGGTTCATTTTAATTCTCCTTGTGGTTCAATTAGTCAAAACAACTCAAAAGTACAATGTATTACTGACCTATATCAAATAATACAATAGTTATAACAACAAGATGTGTAAAAAGTTACGAATTCAGAGAAACCCAGTCCAATCAGGCACTCGTGATCTTCGTCTTGCTCGCGAGATTATCCACCATACGGGACCCAGATATTCTTTATCTGCGTGGCGTGTCTCAAAATCTCGTCCATCTCTGGCAGTTCGCCGCTAAGAGGCAGCACCCAGGTCTGCTTCATGTTCCCAGCGGATGCGGTTTGCACGGCCTTCTGTCCATCTTTTGAACCCGCATACCAGACCACGTCCACATCATCATGTTCGGAGAGGGTCTTCGCCAGTTCATCACGATTGCCTGTGACAATGTTGATCGTTCCAGCAGGGACATCAGACGTTTCAAGGACTTGATAGAAATCGGTTGCGCTCAATGGCGCAGCGAGCGAAGGGACGACCACCAATGTATTGCCCATGGCAAGCGCACTCGCGGCCAGTTGACATAAAGCCAGCAAGGGTTTGTCATCGGGTAAGAGCATGCCCATCACACCAATTGCCTCAGGCACAGCCAGAGTCACATTGCGCAGTGGAGTGCTGTGTACTGCGCCATCATATTTATCCGCCCAGGCTGCGGCAGTGAATAGACTTTCAATTGATCGTTCCACTTCCTGCATGGCAGTTTCCGCGTCTGCGCCTGTTTGCTGGCTGATGCGCTTCGCAAATTCGTCACTGCGTGCGGCGAGATTTTCACCGAGATAGAACAGGATCTGTGCGCGTGCGTGACCTGTGGTCTTCGACCATTTGTCCGCTATGCCGCGCGCGGCTTCGACGGCGTTGCGAATATCCTTGCGGTTGCCCTGCCCCACTTCGCCGATGATATTTCCATGCGGGTCA
>JAVBXV010000245.1 GCA_030824405.1 Anaerolineales bacterium
GGCTTTGATCGGCACGCCCGCATCTCGTGTGGAAGTGATCGCCCACGCCACCTGCTCAGTGGACGGGAACGCATCTGCGGTCACGCCGCCTGTCCGCAATTTGAAACCAACATGTTTATCTTTGAGTTTTCGCAGAGATCGGATCAACTTTTCCGCGCGCGCCTGCCAGCCTTCACCAAATGGCGCTTCAAAGAAAACAGCGAGCCCATTTTTATTGAGAACATCAGCGGCTTCATTTACCAGAGCATGCGTACTGGCTCGGTCAACAAATATGGAAGCAGGCAGGGAAATTTCAAACATATCCACCACAACGCCAGCGCCATGCACCTCGCGGAATGTATGAATGTCTGCAAGATCAAGTTTTAGATTTTCAAGAAATTCATCTGCATCTTTTCCCCCGCGTCCCAAAACAGAAAAAGACAAAACGTCATCACGTGGAAAAACATCCGCAAGCTGCGACAACTCCGCCAGCCGTTTCGCAGGGATGACAAAACGCGAAAGCATCCACACTTCGGCATCGTGCTGATATTTCACAAAATTGCAAAACGCTTCTTCAAGCGGCAAATTCGCAGGCGGATACAGCCCCGCGTAATCTACAATTTGCGATAAAAATATTTTCAAACTATTCGTCATATAAGACGATTATAGTCTGAAATTTTTCGGTCAATCCAGCATGATCTGCTTCAACTGAAATTCCACCAGCTCGCGCACACTTTTCTTTTCCAAAACAGTATGCGAAATTTGACCCTCAAGCAGCAGCATCACAAACCCGTGGACGATTCCCCACACTGACAGCGCCACCAAATCTGACGGTCCGCTTCGCAACTTACCCGAAGCCTGATTCGCTTCGACGATCATTCTCAACAACTGAAAATTTCTCTGCGACTCGGCAATGAATTCAGGGTATTCCTTTTCCTTCTCCAGCACATCCGAAAACATGACCTTGAATCGATCTCGATCATCCAACGCAAATTGGACATACGCCCACGCCACCTCGATCATTTGCCTGGACGGTTTCGTCTTATATTCATCTGCCACCGCACTCACCCGCTCATATAACTGACGAAATCCTTCGGTTGATATGGCGGCGATCAACGCCTGCTTATCCACAAAATGCGAATACGGCGCAGAGTGACTCACCCCCGCCTTCAACGCCACCTTGCGCAGGGATAATCCACTCACGCCATCTTTGGCAAGGATCTCCACCCCCGCATTAATGAGCGCATTCTTCAAGTCACCGTGATGATAAGTTTTCTTTTTAGGCATAACGCTCTCTTCTTGTGTCATTCTCCAAAAGGACATCGGCATGGCTACAATCTTGACACTGTAAAGATTGTAGAAGATAATAATGCCATTGTCAAGCAATCACAACAAAGGAAATCTCCATGTCTGAATATCAAATCTATAAACAGGAAGTAGTAGATACATGCCATACTCTGCTCGAACGCGGCTACCTGAAAGCCACCGAAGGCAATATCTCGGCGCGGATCAAAGAGCAAAACGCGTTTGCCATCACCCCGTCCAATTATGACTACGCCAAAATGCAAGTGGACGATATCTGCGTTCTCAATTATGAAATGCAGGCCATCGAAGGGACCATGAAACCGTCCATCGAAAGCGGGATGCACGCGGCGGTCTACCAGAATCGTGCAGATGTACATTGCATTATCCACACCCACCAGCCGTACGCCAGCGCACTGGCATTGATCAAAATGCCGATCCCTGCGTTGTTCGATGAACAAGTCCGCTTTTTGGGCCGCAGTGTGGACATTATCCCCTACGCGCCATCAGGGACGGGCTTTCTCAAGAACGCGGTCAAAGCTAAAGTGAAGACAAATGCCAACGCGTACATCCTTCAAAATCACGGCGTGCTCGTTTTCGGCGTGACGATGGAACAGGCCATTCACAACATGGCCCTGCTCGAAAAATGCGCACTCACCTATCTGCTCGCGCTCATGACCGAGAAGAAAGTCTCGAAGATTCCACTTCCCATTCGTGAGGTTGCTTTTGCAAAATTGCGCGCCGATGAAAAGAAGTTTGCAAAAATAAATTAACACGTAGGAGCGACCCGCCATGTACAACATGGGTCATAATTGATCCTGGCGGGTCGCCCCTACAATAATATGGAAAATAAAATGTCACAACAATACGCCATCTCCGAATACCCCAACGTGGACGAAGTCTACGCCAAGCTTGAGAACCTGATCAGCCAGCCGCTGCGCACTGTGCGGCGCGAAAAGATGAAAGAGTATCTGGAGTACTTCGAGAACAAATGCAAGCGCTCGAAGGAACTCACCGACGAAGCCAAGAAGATCATCCCTGGCGGCGTACAGCATAACCTTGCATTTAATTATCCATTCCCGATTGCCATTGAAAAAGCAGAAGGCGCTTATCTTTGGGATGCGGACGGAAATAAATATATCGATTTTCTGCAGGCAGGCGGGCCAACCGTATTAGGCAGTAACTACGCCCCTGTGCGCGAAAAAGTGATCGAGATGCTGCAAACCTGCGGACCTGTGACTGGCTTGTTCCATGAATACGAACTCAAGCTCGCACAGTTGATCCAAAAACACATGCCGTCCATTGAAATGTTCCGCATGCTGGGTTCAGGGACAGAGGGTGTAATGGCTGCCATTCGTGCGGCACGAACATATACCAAAAAGAAATATGTCATCAAGGTTGGCGGCGCGTATCATGGCTGGAGCGATCAAATGGTCTACGGACTCCACATCCCAGGTACGGGACGGCTGGAAGCAAAAGGGATTCCCCGCGGAGCAGTCGCGGGCACGCGCGAGTTCTATCCCAATGCTTTGGCGGCACTAAAGCGTCAGCTTTTTCTGAACAGATTTCGGGGCGGTACCGCAGCGGTCATTGTCGAACCAGTCGGCCCTGAAAGCGGGACGCGTCCTGTGTCAAAAGATTTCAATCAAAAAGTCCGTGAGTTGTGCGATCAATTTGGCGCGCTGTTGATCTTCGATGAAGTGGTGACGGGTTTTCGTTTGGGACTGGGCGGCGCGCAAGGATATTTTGGCGTCAAGCCAGACCTGACCGTGTTTGGAAAATGTGTGACGGGTGGCTACCCGATGGCGGGCGGAGTTGGCGGGCGGCGCGATGTGATCATGTCTTTTGCGGCGGGCATTGGCGGCGTGGGCGAACGCGCATATGTGGGCGGCACGCTTTCTGCGAATCCGCTTTCGTGTGTGGCGGGTTATTACGCGTTGGTTGAAATGGAAAAAACAAATGCGGCGGTGATCGCTGGTCAGGCAGGCGATAGACTCACAAAAGGATTGCAGGCCATCATCGAAAAGCATGCATTGCCTTTCGTTGCATATAACCAGGGTTCCATCGTTCATCTTGAAACTGCTGGCACCATGCTGCTTGATTTCAAACATCCATTGCGATTGGCAAAAGGACTCAAGCCGCGTAAACATATGATGGAAGAAATGGGCGCAGCCTACATGGCAAATGGACTCGTGACGCTGGCGGGCTCGCGCATGTATACCTCCATGGCAGATACCAATGAAGTAATCGATGACGCGTTGATCCGTTTTGAAAATGTTCTAAAGGAATGTTATTGATTTACGAGACTGGCAGGCGGAATGCCGCGCCACATTTCGATTCGGCGGAATGATTCCACGTAGCCCATTTGATAAAACGCGGGCAGGTGCGGGTCGTTGACCTGAATGTTTTCCAGCTGCGTATCGAG
>JAVBXV010000286.1 GCA_030824405.1 Anaerolineales bacterium
CAACCCAAAGATGGGCGAGAAGAAAGACGTCCCATCACCACCGCGGCGGTCGCCCTCGCGATTGTTACCAAATTCTCTGTCATGAGAATTGCCCTGCATAAACTGCAGACCGCCGTCAAAATCGTGCGTGAAAGCGGATCTTGTGAGAGACGCGCTTTGCATCGCCCCAACACGGAAGCCAACTCCGCCCACGGCGGCGAGCACGATCAATGTCAGCAGGATGCCCAATGTGTACGTTAACCACTTCTTGTTTTTCATGTGTTTTCTCCAGTAAATAATTTTTTGATATTCCTTTTTCAAGGAGATAAAGCAGATGCTTTATTGACTCTATTTTCCTACTGAAGAATTACATGGCGGTGAAGGAATTGTGTGAAACTTGTGTGGGTGAAGTGGACAAAAAAAAACGCAGGTGAGAAGCCTGCGTGTTCAAGTGTGTATCTGCGTACGGGGCTATCTACTCATACGCCAATGTGTCTTTCACTGTCAACCGTGATGCGTTGCGCGCGGGTAAGGCACTGGCGATCGCACCCAGGAAAATGGTAGCAAGCAGCCAGATCAGAATTCCGTCCACGACGAAAACGGGAGTCATCGGGGCGGTGAGAATTGCCATGCCCACACCGTAGCATAGAATAATTGTGATCGGTACAGACAGAAGAATGCTGACCATCCAACTGAGGATGCCCACCACCATGCCTTCCACGATCACGATCAATTGAATGTCACCGTTTGATGCGCCGATGGCGCGCATCACGCCGATCTCGCGTGTGCGTTCCAGCACGTTGATGCTCATCGTGCCCATTAATCCCAGCCCGCCCACCATGGCGATCATCGAAGCCATCACCAGCATGAAGTAAGCCAGAATATCGGTCGTCGCCTGCTGTTGACTAATAAAATCTGCACCAAGTTGCGCGGCTCCAAATTGAATACCGCCTGCTTCGTACAGCGCCGTAATTTCTTTGGCGATCCTGTCTTGTGAGGCTAGATCATGCTGCTCTGTCAGCACGCGGATGGAGTAGACCTGTCCAGGCTGCCCGATCAAATGGCTGATGTATTCGTAATTCACATACAACAGCGGCGGACTCACGTTGCCGACAATTGAATAAAAACCGATGATCTGCCATTTGGTTTCTTTTTCACTGATCTTGATCGTCAGCCAATCGCCAATTTGCAAATCAGGGAAGATGTTCAAAAGATGGTTGCCGATCACAACTGCATTTTCGTCACCAGTTGTCAGCCAGCGGCCTGCCGTGATGACAGGATCAATTAAGGTCGAGGTGGAAGGCGGCGCCACGAACAAGATCTGGGTGCCCGCATCATCATCGCTTGTAATGAGCGTGCCAGGGTATTCCGTCCAACCTTCCACGCTTGCAACACCAGGAACTTTTTCTGCCATGGACGCCACTTCTTCAAAGCGATAGTAGCGGCTGAATGGAATATTAATATCCGCCAGAATATATCCTTGAATATCTTCGATGGTTTTATCGAACGAAGACCACAAGTTGTACACCCCGATGAATATCGCGCCCGCCAGCACAAGCGAGACCAGCGTTAATCCAAGGCGTAGTTTTCGGCGGAAGACATTTCGTAGTGAAAGCCGCATGGGGCGCGGGATCCAGAGTGCGTGTTTGCCTATGCCTTTATCTTTGGTAGTGATATTCCCGCCGATGCCGTAATCGCTGGTAGCCTCGCGAACTGTGATGTGAACGCTGTTGTAGATCGGCCAGAGCGCCGCCAGAAAGGGAACCACCAGCGCCACAAGCACCTGCTGTAAAACGGTTTGCGGATAAGTTTGATAAGGCACAGCATAGAAATTTAAATATTCAGCCATGCCGCCGCCGATAAATTCCGCCGCGCCGTTTGCGAGCGGAATCGAGATCAATAACGCGATCCCGCCAAAGAATAGGATCAAGACCACATACATGAAAAATATTTGCGAAGTTCCGCCGCCGATGGCTTTCATAATACCGATCTGACGCGTCTGTTGGGTCATCAAGGCCGTAATGGTGTTGATGATCAGGAAACCGCTCAAGAATACTGTTAGATATCCAAGAACGCTCAGAATGAAAAATATGCCCTGTGTGATGCTCCATGCAAAATGATGCCCAGGTTGGTATACATTTACAAAATCGATCACGACTCCTGCGCGTTCCATGCGGTCAGCCACGGCTTGTGATACTTCGGTCACATGCTCGGCGTCAGTTTGATTCTCTGAAACGCTGATCTTAAGCGCGTTGTAATAAATGTCACCGCCCAGCCATTCGAGGGTTTTGGGAGTTACATAGGTGTTCAACATTTGAGTGAAACTAAACGGGATCCCTGTTACATCGTGCATGAACCCCGCAATTTTCAACTCGCGGCGTTTTCCGTTTGCAAGCTCCACAACGATCGTGTCGCCCGTTTTATATCCAAGCGAAAAAGCGGAGGCATCCACCAGCACTTCTTTTTCGCCAAGCGGCGGCAGGCTGCTTTCTCCTTTTGCAGGTTGCAAAAGATTCAGCGTCAAGTTGTTCGGGTCATCGATCGCAGTGAATTGGATCCCGATCGTTTTTCCGTCCGCACGAATAACATCTCCGCTCGCACTTCTGCTGCCTTCAACGGCATCCACGCCTGGCACTTCTCGCGCCAGTTTTACCATCTCGTCAGTCAACGGATACCCGAACACCACGCTCTCTGATGGTCTGGCAGAAAGATAATCTTTCTCCATGCTTTCGAGCATGTATAGATTCATATTGTTGTTGAAACCCACCGCAAAAGTTCCAACCATGATGGTCATCACCGTCAACAGTGAGCGGCCTTTATTGCCCCAAAAATCAGCCCAGATTTTTTTCCAACGACTGGTCATGACTTTTCTCCACGCCTCATGACGTTTTCCGCTTCATGCTTGTCTGCAAACTGATGCAGCGCATCACGCGTAGCCTCAGCCTGATTCAGCAATTCGTTGAGCTTGTCATACCCGATGGCAAGGACTTCAACCGCAGTATGCTCTGCGGCGCGGATGGATGCACGGTGCTTCTTCTCGTGGAAGAATTCCATTTCACCGAAAAAATTTCCAGGCCCAAGCTGCACCGTAACCACATCCGATTGATTGACGCGCGGCAGGATCACTTCCACAGTTCCCTTGGTTACGATGTAGAACGTATCTGCGTCGCTGCCTTCGGAAAGGATCATTGCGCCTGCTTCATATTTTTTCACTTCTGCAATGTGTGTGGCTTGCAAGAGTTGTTCGCGTGTGAGCGTTGGCATGGCTTTGGCCGCATACTCATTGACGATCTCGCCATCTGCGATCAGAGTGGTGCGGTTGGTTCGTTTGGCGAGCCCGCTGTCGTGTGTGACGATGATGATGGTCTTGCCTTGTTGTGTCAGGTTGTTGAACAAGGTGAAAACAGATTCGGCTGTCTTTGAGTCAAGGTTGCCTGTGGGTTCATCTGCAATGATGATCGGCGGGTCGTTGGCGAGCGCACGCGCGATGGCGGCGCGCTGTTGCTGTCCGCCTGAAAGCGCGGTGGGGAGTTTGTACGCGTGTTCGGCGAGCTCCACCATTTCGAGTAATGCCAGGGCGCGCTTCTCGCGCTCGCGCATCGGATAGGTGCGGCAGAAATCCATGGGCAGCATGATATTTTCAACCACTGAAATGGTCGGCAGAAGTTGGAAGAACTGGAACACGATG
>JAVBXV010000051.1 GCA_030824405.1 Anaerolineales bacterium
AAACGCGCAAGATGGCTGAGCGGGGGGAATGCCCAATCTCTGGCAGGGTAACCGAATAATTCGGCGTATGCTTCAGAAGCAGGGCGGCCGTCCAATGTACGCAACCAAAAACCTCTTGAGCGTGTCACTCGGAATTGTTTGCCAATTGGGCTCCAACCGTGATCGTACCCAACCGCCATGCGAATGTTGCCGCGCAAAAATGCAGCAGCCATACTACCTGTCCCCGTTTGATTTCCTGCAATTTGATAGGTGTTTCCCGTATGAAGATCTCCGCTGGAAAGCGCACCTACCACTGGATTGGTTTGGGGAGTGATGGAATTGCAAAATTGTTCTGCATCGCCATTGAACCCATCTCCAAAAACGATGATGGATTGACGCTCCACCCGCGCCGACGAATGCATCATCACCTTTGAGGCTGTTTCACGCCCAGACTGGGCATAGCCAGGAAACCATTGTGTGTCCGCTTGAAAATCTCCACTGAGCAGAGCCACCACAACCGAATGCGGATGTTGACCAGCGTTCGTGAGCCCAGCGGGTGAGCTTAAGCCAAGTACTGGAGAATCGCCAAGCAGGCTTGTGACACCATTTAACACTTCACGTGCCTGGTATTGGTGTGATGAGATCACAATGCCAAAGCCAGGGGCGTTTGCTCCCAGGTTGTTCAATGCCTTATGAGCGGCTTGTAAGCCAGCTTCACGTCCATCGAGCGCCTGGGCAAAACCAACAGATCCAAACAGTGTCATCTTGCCTCGTTATCCTTCTGCGATCGGAACGGTAAAGTGGAAGATGGTGCCTTTGCGGAATTCACTTTCGAACCAGATCTTTCCACCTTGCATCTCCACCAAACTTTTGGTGATATTCAATCCCAGGCCGGTACCCGGTGATTCGCGGGCCTTTGGATCATCTGAACGGAAGAACTTTTGGAAGATCTTTTCCTGATCTTCCGCGCTCATACCGATACCGCTGTCTTTTACCCAAATATGTACCACCTTGCTTGCGCCTTCTGAATCCCAATGATTTGCAGATTCTTCTGCGCCCACTTGAATGACTCCGCTTTCGGGTGTGTATTTGTAGGCATTACTCACCAGATTGGTAAGTACCTGAATGACGCGCGTGCGATCTGCCCACATGGCAGGCAGGGTTTCAGGTAATGAAATATCCACGGTCTGCTTTTTGTCATCGATCTGACGCCTGATGGAACGAACCACTTCGTCCACGAGTTCTGGGACATTGGTGGCCTTAAATTCCAGGCGCAGACGTCCAGCTTCGATCTTGGAATTGTCGTTTAGATCCGAAACCAGCGTGGACATACGTTCAACGTTTGATTTAATCGTGTGCAAAAAGTTCGTTTGCATCTCGTTGATTCCGCCCACTGCGCCGCCAGCCAGCAATTCGGTGTAGCCTTTGATCGAGGTCATTGGGTTTTTCAATTCATGCGCCACGAATGAAACAAAATCACTCTTGGCGAGATTGGCGCGTTGCACTTCACCATATAGCTGTGCATTCGAGATGGCGATAGCTGCATGGTCGGTAAGGCGGGTGAGAAAGGCCATATCCACGAGGGTATCGTTTGTGCTTTCCAGATGGAGCAAACCAATGACAGTCGTTTCACGACGGATCGGGATGACCATTTGTGTATGCGCCGTGGGCAGCAGCTTTTGGTTGGATGTGGTGACCGTCATTCTTTGAGGCTGGCCAGTGTCGATCACGGTATTCATGATCGGCAGTTCAACCTTCATGGTTTGGTCTGGTAAATTTCCAACCCGTTCATCAAGCCCTTGATGAGACATGACGTGCAGTTTGTTCTCTTCCAACATGCCGATCAAACCCGCCTCGGCGCCAGATTGACGCAAAGCCCAGTCTAATGTGATGCGCATAGCGCGGTCCATTTCGAGACTGGCATTTAATTCACGGTCAATGCGCTGCATGACGGATAGTTCTTCCACACGGGCGGCCAGTTCTTGATCCGTCAATGTGTAGAGACGTGCGTTTTCAATGGCCACCGCAGCCTGACCCGCAAAGGCGGTTAACAAGGCCTGATCGTCAATGACGAATGGCAGCCCATCACGGCGGTTGATGACTTCAACGACGCCGATGACACGATCTTTGACTTGCAAGGGCACGGCCATCAACGCGCGGCTGACGAAGCCCGTTTGCTGGTCGATGACTTGAAAATGATTTGGTGTGCGTTGTTCTTCGTTTTGAATAATGGGGGAGCGGGTCTGTACGGCCTGACCCACGATGCCCGCGCCTGCAGGAAGACGCTGACCGATCAAGTTTGCGGCGACAGGGCCTACCGTCACTTTGAAGACCAGTTCGTAGGTTTGTTCATCCACAAGGAAGAGACTGCCAGCTTCGCAGTTCAAAATTCCCACGGCGTTCTCAAGGATGTTTTGAAGCAGGGGTTCCAACTCCAGCGTTCCAGTAAGTTGACGTGTGATCTCGTTCAATGTGGTCAGTTGATGGGCGCGTTGCTGAGTCTCTTCGAGCAGGCGTGCTTTTACGATCGCGCCTGCGGTCTGGTCTGCGATCGCTTGCAGTAATTCCAATTGTCCACGGGTGTAGGCTGTGCCACTGTCACGGCTGCCAATGCTGAGTGCGCCAATGGATTCTGCGCCTGCGTTCAAGGGCACGCCCATCCATGCAAAGGCGTTGTCGATCACTGGGGTGACGTTGCGCGCCTGACATTCGCGGATGTAATCCTGTGTCATGATCGGGCGGCTCTTGCGGATCACGTCCGGGGCGAGGCCTGTCCCTGCTGTGAAGGGTAGGTTTTCACGGCTGGGGATGCGTTCATTGTTTTCCACGCAGAAGCCATAATAGTAGTAATCGCTGTTCTTATCAAACAGGGTGATATGTAAATGAGAGGTGGGGATGATCTGTGCGGTTTGAGCGTAGATCAATTCCAGGACATCATCAAAGGTCAATGTTACGTTCACGCCTTGTGAAACGCGTGTGAGTGCATTCATTTCAAGAATGCGCCTTTCAAGATGTGCCACGGTTTGCACGCGCTCAATGGCGATGGAGGCCTGGTCGCTGATGTTTTCGAGAAATCTCAGGTCGCGTGGGGTGTAAGGCTGCCCTGAGAGACGAGGTCCCAGCGCGAGCCAGCCGCTGGGGCGTTCTTTGCCTGGCAGAACAATGAATAATCTTGCTCCAAGCAATGTGAGACGAGATTGCTCTGATTGTAGCGCAGCAGGCAGCGCGGCAGTATTATCCAGATAGAGTGGAAGTTTTTCAGTTTGAAAGTATCTTGCCAGCGGGCTTGTTGCCGTAAAGCGGATGTCGCTTGTGGGGCGTTTGTCATCACCAGGCAGGGCGGTGTAGATGTCGTTGAGTGAGTCGTATGTGTAGAGGTGAATCCTGCTTGGGGTTAAGGTGGAAGCGATGCGTTCACGCAGGATCAGGCTGATGGTATTTAAATCCAGTGCGGCGGCGAGTTTGTGGGAGAAATCCTCGAGTTGTTCTGTGAAGACGCGTTCGCCGCGGAAGAAGCGATTATCTACAAATCCCTGCAAGCGCGCGCGGATGGGGTCGAAGAGAATTGCCAGCAGGAATAAAAATGCTCCCACCAGAATGGGGTTGTTACTGGGCAGGTTGGTATTGAAGAAAAAACCGACCGATAAAACAAGAAGGGCAAACCCCAACACCAC
>JAVBXV010000273.1 GCA_030824405.1 Anaerolineales bacterium
TCTGTCAGTGTCTTTTTTCCAGGAGGCGGCTGAATATCAAGATAAGACTCGCGATAGGGCCCATAGGCAGCCAGCGATGAAGTTCTGCCGCTGGCTTCATCCCAGAGTGCGAGAAAACATCCATCCGCGCGGATCAGTTCCGCCAGGCGGTCTACGGCATTTTGCGCCATATCTTTCATATCCTGGGCTTTGAGCGCTTCGCGCACGATGTCATGTAATAGGTTTAATGATTTTTGTCCGCGCAGCAATCCCTGCTCGGTGCGAGCGCGCCCTTCTGCAGCGCCAAAGATATCTGCAGTGGTACGAAATGCTTCAAGCTCCATACCCGTCCAATATCTTTCGCGGCGGCATTCCTCGAAGACGAGATACCCCCACCACTGGTTGTCTACAAAAATAGGCATGGCCGCCAGAGAAAGAATATTTTGCTCTGCAAACTTTTTTGCTTCCGCCTCGGGAAACTCCTTCACCAGTCCATAGATGGGCAGTCCCTGTGCAAGCAGGGCTTCCCAACGTGCAAAGCCAGACTGCTTCAATGAAATATGCCGAAAGGATGGATCATTGATATGCACTGCCACGTCTGCAGCCGCCCACTCATAACACATGCTGGAGTATAGAACACCGTCCCCGCCCGTGTAATTCATTCCAACATATACACGGCTCACATCTGCGGCCTGCCCGATCTTTTTTAGCACACTGGGGATATTTTGCTCCCATGTAGGTTCACGTAAAAACTGTTCCGCGGCCGTACTAATGGCAGACATGATCGACTCGCGCCGCGTCAACGCCAGTTCTGTTTCTTTACGATGGGTGATGTCATGTAAAACCAACATGCTATCCGGGCCGATAAAACTAGAGACCGCATCCGTTGAAGAGACTGAAGAAACGCTCACATCGAAAGTTCTAACCTGACCCTGCTCTCCAAACACCAACTCCGAACGATCTTCATTTCCATCCAGACAGGATGCAAGCATCTCCCCATGTACATCTGAAAGATATGCGAGAGGTTGCCCAATGACGTGCGCCTCCAGATGCCCAAACAATTTTTCAGTAACAGGATTAATATAAAGAATACGCCGTTGTTTATCAACCACAATTACGCCGTCTTTCATATTCTGCAACACGGTGAGATGTTCAAGCGGCAAAATATCCAGAAGGCGGTAACGCGTGGTTGCCCAGCCAAGCGCAATGGCAGTAGGGATAAAGAAAAGAGGCGTGACATCCAGATGCTGTATCAGGTCTGAACCTGAAACGAACAGAATATTTCCGAGTACTGGGGAGGAGATGCCTAAAATAACCAGCGCAATATGAATGCGATACACACCAGGTTTTTGGAGCAACTCCATGACCAGGATAAGACCAGACAGAAAAACAAGGGTATAGGAAAACCCAACATGCAGCCAGAAAAAAACGCCATATTGTGCGTCAAGCAGGGATATGCCATTGCCCTCGATCAGCCCCTGAGCAATCCACATCAGGTGATGATATTCATTTGTCCACACCATGAGGAGGATGATCGCGGGGAATATACCAAGCAAAAAGCGCACACGTGGTAACAACAAATTACTTCTGCCTGTAAATTCAAGCGCGAAAATAAACAGGAAGACGGGGATGATAACAATCCCGATATATTCGAATTTGATAACAAGGAGTTTTGCGGGCAGGGTTGGGAAGAAAATTTCCAGCCCATACATAAATGCCCAGACAGACATCCCCAACATTGCCCAGGCAAAGGGAGTGACAGCCGCAGCGGGTCTCTTACGCCATGCATACAGCCCCAACCATGCATAAGGGATAGCCGCCAGAGTGTAGACCAGGGGAATATAAAGACCAAGATTATTTTGCATGATCAACGAAATTCACATCATACACTTGCATTTTCACAGGCAGACTGCCCTGGAAAATTATCTAATGTGTTCCTGTATTTTTATTGTACTCTCAGTTGAATAGGAAATCGCGTTGTAATGAAGCTACAACGCGATTTTGAAAGCATCATGCAAGGTCATATCTCTACGGCATGGTTGCAAAATAGACCTGGCCATCCAACGCAAGATACATCACGTGATTGGGACCTACGGCTACAGCGTCCACGGGGCCTGAGGGAAGCGGGTTCGCCGCACCCGTTGCCGGGCGGAACTGGTTTTGCAATTCAACGGAACGGGGCGCGAAACGCATTACGCCCTGCGTATCTGCATCCAACAGAAGAATGGATTGATCGGGAGGCGCAGCGAATAATATTTGTGTGAAATGCGCCGAACCGAACAAGTCAATATCCTGATAGGCGCTGTAGGGATTCACCATGGGGAATGGATCACGGCATTGCGAAGGACTCGCTTCAATGCGGCTGTAGGAACAATTGGACAAATGCCCATCTGCATGCAGCATATAGAGTTCATCACCCGCAACGATCAGGTCGATCACATCCTGTGTGGGGGTTTGTTCGCTGAAGAAGAAATAAGGACGGTCAATAAAGGCGCCATCCTTGCCGTTATATACCCAGACTGCGCGCGAGGGGGCATCCAAAACATAAAGGTTGCCTGCATCGATCACAATGGCGGTGACACGTCCCCAGTTGGTATCGGGTACGGGCAGGGGAATCGCTTGCGCCACCTGACCCGGCGCACAATACAGAAGGTTACCGCTTGCGTCCACGCCCAGCAGGGTTGCGTTGATCGAGTTCAACGTGGGCATGGCAAGAATATCCACCAGCGGACCCACAGTGTAATTTCCATAAACACCCGGCCTGCAATTGAAGGCGGTATCGAGTTGGAAGCCACGGCCACTGGTGAGCTGCGCGCGCAACACTTCGCCATTTGCCGCGTTCAACAGGAACAGATCCGATTCACTGGCGGCCATGCGGCTGATCTCAATACCAACATTACTGCTGAATGCCTGATTGAATTGCAGGCGTGTAATGCCAAGCAGAGTATCGAGGCTGGCATTCGCTTCCTGCCGCAGTGAAATTGTTTCAGAGGTTTCGCGGTGCGATTCGGCAATGTCTACATTCAGGAGCACGTTTTCCCAAGCCTTACGTTGTTCAATGGGATTGGTCAACCCTATCGCTTGAATGCGCATTTCCTGAGCCTGCCCCAGATAGGTTTCATATTGCAAACTGCGTCCATAGCGCAGGTAGACTACGCTGGCAATCGTGACCACGATCAACGGCACCATGACTGCCATGATGATCATGGAAAAGTTCGAGGGTGCGTATGTATCGGTCGACTCGGTGTTGGGCAAAAGGCGCGGGAGGAACTTCTTCATCCCTGCGCTGAACGAATCGCCGATGCGTCTTGATGCTTGAATGCTGCTTGCCAATGTCTTTGCGGCACGGCGGGTGGCTTCGGAAGGTTCACGCGGCGCTTCGGGTTGTTGTGGCTTTTCTTCCACCACAGGTTTCGGCGGCGCAACAACTTCCGCTTCTGTGGCTTGAACGGGTGTTTCGATATTTTTTTCTTCCACTTCTTGTGGAACTGCATCAACAGGCGGGTGTGCCTGTTGATTTAAGCGCGGGATGGAAGATGGAAAATCACGGTGTGTAGTGGAGCGTGGCACATGTACCGGCGCAGGCGATGAATACTCTTCGAGCACAGGTTCTTCCACTTGTTGTGGAATGGCATACGCGGATGGCTGCACCATGTGTGCAGA
>JAVBXV010000249.1 GCA_030824405.1 Anaerolineales bacterium
GAGGCAGGCATGATAAGCTGTGTTGGTGTAGGAACTGAACAGGCTGGAAACCATCACGAAAGTGAAGAAGAGCAGCACTGCGATGGCAATGCCGATCACCACAATGACGGTGCTGCTGCCCGCCACGTACGAAACGCCAAAGCCAATGGCAAGCGCGATTGCAAAGCCGATCATGTTAAATACAAAACTGATCAGGCCAGTGACCCAACGAACGCCGACAGTGCTGATACCGATCAACAAAAGATTTTCCTTGGTGATCTTGACGATACGGGCGAGGCCGTCTTTGAGATTGAGATCGTCAATGACCATGGCGGGCAAAACCAGAAGCGCGGCTTCGGTCCATAGGGCTTCGACGGCGCGCATGGCGGTTCGCAGAATGCTGCCCAAAACATTATTTTTTTTATTGTTGTTTGCCATGTTTCGCAGCACACCCACCGCAGTGGAGACTGCCGCAAGCGTGAGGATGTCAAAGAAATCACGGCGAACGATTGCCCAGGCTTCACTCATGCGGCCATCGCCTTTAGTAAGATATCCATAAATGAGATGGATGGTCATGGCCGAAAAAACATAAGTGACCACAAATTGGATGAACATCAGAATGGCACCCAGCACACCCATCACGATCTGTCCAAATTGGCTGTCGCCCAGTGTGAAGGCGACGATAATGATCGGGACAATACCGATCACTGAGATGATCATTCCCACGATCAACGCATAGACCGACGGTTTGAGCAGGTCTTTATCTTTGAAGGCCATGCTCCAGGCTTGTTTGAGAAAACTCCAACCACGTGAAAAACTCTGCATAATTCATCTCCTAATAAAAGTTATTTTGATTATAGCAAAAAAGCGCAATTAAAACGCTCTGCTCCCGTTGAGGCTAAAACAACCAAATACGGTTGGAAAACGCATCTTTCATCAGGCGAAAGTGTATAATCTTTCGATTCCAACTCCAGGATAAACCATGAAAAAGATAATAGCCCTATTGATCTTACTGACAGCACTTACCCTCACTGCCTGTTCTGGCGGAGCGCCCGCCCAGCCTACGCCAACACCAGACCCTTTCATTGTGAAGGGACAACAGGTCTTCAATGCACGTTGTGCCACCTGCCATGCGCTTGTACCTGATACGATCATCATTGGCCCATCTCTCGCGGGGCTGGCCACCACTGCAGAAACCCGCGTAAGCGGACAAACCGCTGAAGAATATATTCTGCTGTCGATCATGCGGCCTGGCGAATATGTTGTGGAAGGGTTCAACAATGTCATGATCACCAACTTTGCAATGGAACTTACGAACGAAGATATGAATGCACTGGTTGCATTTTTATTGACTTTGAAATAAGGTGACCCGCTTGCCCATCGGATACTTCGCCAAAGTAACCATCACCTAAAACACGCCAACAGAGGAGAATGTATGAAAATTTGGATGAAACGTATTTTTTCAGGTCTGGGAATTTTATTGCTGGTCGGCATACTCTACGCCGCCTTCGCACCCATTCCGCAAGATGAAGTATTGCCCGAAGAAAAATGGGGTGCGGGCTCCAGCAGTGTAGAACCTGCCTACAGCGGACTTCAACGCGATTTCCCCGCCAGCAATGAAACGGATGCGAACCTTTCCAACGCTGATAAAGTGGAACTGGGACGCCTCCTTTTCTTTGACCCGATCCTGTCTCAGAACAATGACATGTCCTGCGCGACATGCCACAATCCCAATCTTGGTTTTGGCGATGGCATGCAGCAAGCCATCGGCGCAAATGGGACCGTGCTCCCGCGCAACACCATGACCTTGTGGAACGTCACCTACAACACCAACTTCTTCTGGGATGGCCGCGCCGCCACACTCGAAGAACAAACCCACACACCCATCACCAATAAAGATGAAATGGCGGGCACACCCGAGGGAATCGAAACTGAACTGCAAGACATTCCCGAATATGTGTCCCTGTTTGAAAAAGCATTCGGAAGCCAGGACGCGATCACATACGAGAATGTGCAGAATGCAATTGCCGCATTTGAACGTACCCTCGTCACCAACAACTCCCCCTTTGACAGATATGCAGCGGGCGACGTAAACGCCCTCACCCCCGCCCAACGCCGTGGACTTGGCGTATTCCGCTCGGCAGGCACACGCTGTTTTGAATGCCATGCCGCCCCCACCTTCTCGGATGATTCATTCTCCGTTACGGGTGTTCCCGAATTAGCAGGCCAAACCCATGATGCAGGTCGCATGGAAGTGGAAAGCACCAGCCTCGATGGCGCTTTCAAAGCGCCCACCCTGCGCAACATTGCATTGACCGCTCCCTACATGCACAACGGCGCATTTGCCACTCTTGAAGAAGTGGTTGCGTTTTACGCCAAAGGCGGCGGACGTGATGCAGGCGTGGAAAATATGGACATCCATGTTTTGGGATTCGATCTGACCGAACAGGAAACGTCTGATCTTGTGGCGTTCATGTATGCGCTCACCGATGAAACCAACCTGCCTGAAGTTCCCGCATCTGTGCCTTCTGGTTTGACAGTGATCGAAAGCGTGGAAAACCCCGCGCGCGAAACTGTCAACGAAGTGAATGCTGGGGGAACAGAAGCAGTTTCAACGTCTACGCATGAAGCGGTTACTTTGCGAGTCGAAGAAGGCCAGACGATCCAGTCTGTTGTCGATCAGGCATTGCCAGGCGACACCATCGAAGTGCCGTATGGAATTTATTACGAGCATGTCATTCTCGATGTCAGTGATCTTAAATTCTTCGGCATTCCAAATGAAAAAGGCGAATGGCCGATCATCGATGGCAAAGGCACTGGTTCAGATGGCGTGATCGCTTCTGGTAATAATTTTGAAATGGCGTTCTTTCAGGTAAAGAATTTCACTAGCAACGGTGTGCTCGTGGAAGGTTCAACAAAAGTTTACCTGCACGATATGTACATTGAAAACACGGGCGTGTATGGCGTGTACCCCGTGCGCTGTACGGATGTTTTGATCGAGCGCATTGAAGGCACGTTGATGAATGATGCCGCGATCTACGCGGGCAAATCTGAAAACGTGGTCATTCGTGACACACTCACTTATGGGAACGTGATCGGCATTGAGCTGGAAAACACGGTCAACGGTGAAGTGTATAACAATGTTGCACACGACAACACCATCGGTATTTTTATCGATCTGCTGCCACAGTTGCCGTCCAAAGTTTCGATGTACACAAAAGTGTACGACAACATTATGGAAAACAATAACGGCGAAAATTTTGGCAAGCCTGGCACAGCCGTTTCATTGATCCCGCCTGGCACGGGCATGTTGATCCTCGCTGCAGATCATGTGGAAGTGTACAACAACACCATCCGCGGAAATAAAACTGGCGGTCTGGCGGTCTTCAATTTGGCCATCGGTTTTTCAGAAGAAGAAATTGATGTAGGCCCAAACCCCGAACACAATTATGCCCACGATAATATTTACGAAAACAACGGCTTCGATGCCGACCCGTTCGTAAAAAATATGCTCGGCAACGGCTTCGATATTATTTGGGATGGCACTGGCGTGAACAATCGTTTCGACGAACCGAACGCGTCCACATCCTTCCCGCCCGTTCTGCCCTCAAGCTCATGGCCTGACCCCGCTTACAATTTGTATT
>JAVBXV010000359.1 GCA_030824405.1 Anaerolineales bacterium
ACGTGCTACAAGCGGTATCTCCACGATTGACCAGAAGTCGATCAAAGAGATCGGCAAGATCGCCGCGGCACGTGTGGTGCAAAAGGACGACGATCTCACCATCATGACCGCCAATGGCGTCACCATCCGCTTGAAGGTGAAGGATGTGAAGCAATCAGGCCGCGCCACGAAGGGCGTGCATCTGATCAAGCCGAATGAAGGCGACAGCGTGGCATCCGTAGCGCGCACCTCTGCGGAAGATATGAAGAAGGCAGGCGCACAGATGGACGTGGGCGAACCTGAAGAAGCGCAAAAGAAGTTGATATAAAAACAAAAACTGGGCGAGGAATTCCTCGCCCAGTTTTATTATCTGTGCAAATAAAATATTAGAACCCTATTTTTCCAGTGACCAGCAGGCACATACTTCCCAGAATACACACTACTATCATTAACATGAATACAATGACAAAACGCTGTGGCGCGGTCATGCCCATCATGCGCCCGGACTTTGATCTTCCCAGGGTGCTTTTGGATGGCGTGCCTGCTGCTGGCTGAAATTTAGCCTCATCTTCATCGTAAAATGAATTGTCTGATTCGTCGCGAAGGTTATCGAACATGGTGACCTCTTGTTGTTGTTTTTATAATTCTATCACGCAGTGGGGCGCAGGCTTACATCCCCGAAGTGGACGGTTATGTTATTGCCATGCTTATCCAGCAGGCGCAAACTGCCGTCTGGGGCGAGACCGAGTAGCTCGCCAGTGACTGGTTCTTCGCCGCCCGCTTTGATCTGCACCAGTTGGCCGCGAAATGCGAGCATTTCCTCCCATGATCTCAGGAAGTCGTCCGTTTCCATTTGCGGACGGCGTGCAATTAATGCAGAGAGAATATCATGCAGGAGTTCCTCGCGGGCGGGGGCGTGCTCCAGTTCGGCTTCGATGCTGGTTGCGGGGAATTGCAAATCTTTAGCTGGCGGCACAGATTCTTTGTTAACGTTAATACCCATGCCGATCACGAGCGAATCCACATGCTCTCCAGACCAGACCGTTTCGATCAAGATGCCCGCCAGTTTTTTGCCGTTCAATAAAATATCGTTCGGCCATTTGACCTGCGGGACGAATCCATGCTTGAGGATCGAGTCTGCTATTGAAAGAGCAGCCAGCCCAACGGTCCGCGAGAGATGCGAACTGCTGGTTGGGCGCAGAATGATGCTCACGGCGAGGGCAGTTCCTTTTGGGGTGAACCATTTGCGGTCGAGTCGTCCACGGCCAGCAGTTTGTTCATCCGCGATCACCAGCGAAAGATCAGATACACCTTGTGCGGCCCAGGCAAGTGCTTCATCATTGGTGGAGCCGATCGATTCGAAGTAACGAATTTCTCCGAGTGCCAGAGTGGAAAGTTTTTTATGGAGGGATTGTATATTCATGGGAATCAAAACCCGAAAGGCTTAAGCCTTTCGGGTTTAATGTTATTGAACAATACTATACGGGTTTACGTTTGACCCGCCAAGGCGCACTTCAAAATGCAAATGCGCGCCGAATGAATTACCAGTGTTGCCCGCCGCGCCAACGACGCCGCCCTGACCCACTGGAGTACATACACCAACATTGATTACGCTTAAGTGGGCATAAATGGTTACATAGCCGTTGCCGTGGTCAATTTGAACCACGTTGCCATAGCCGTAATTCCAACCGCCCTGCGCCATGGTGACAATGCCCGAACCCGCCGCATACACTGGCTCGCCTTCATTGGCTTGAATATCAATGCCAAGATGTCCGGGGCCATAGCCATTTCCTGAAATGCTGTGAGAACTGGCAGGCCAGCCAAAGCCGCTTGCAACCGGGCCGCCTCCGCAGATATTTCCCTGCACTTCACCTGTTCCCGTATTTTCACCTCTGCCGATGGTTGGGATATTCTTCGTCCAATCATCCAACGCGCGCGAGCCACCGGGGATCATTACGGTGGTGCCGGGTTTCACTTCGGGGTCTGTCAGGTCAATATCATTGCCTGGGAAGGTGATGATATCTTCTGCTGTAGAGTCAAATTTAGCGGCTACCGTTTCAAACGTATCGCCGTCTTTCCATTCGTAATACAAACCATCCACAGGCGGAATGAGCAATTCCATGCCTGGCTTAAGGTTGTGTGGATTATCTTCGAGCTGTGAATTTACATAAAGAATGGATTCGGTTTTGACCTTGAATTCATCTGCGATGGCGAGCATGGCATCACCGCGCGAAACGCGATAGATCAATGACTCATAGCGCGGACGTTCAGGGATGTTAGTCTTTAATTGCAGATCACGCATGATGAAAGTAAACCCGCTTCCATTTTCACCGACAACTGGTGCGCCAACAACAGGCTGTTCACCACCCGATTCAGGCGTGGCTTGAGGCTGGTTGGTTGTTGGAGAAGCGCTTGCGTTTTTATACAGGATCGTTGACCCCAGAAGCGATACAACAATGAGAAGGGTTACAACCCAACTGATGACGGTGAAACGATCTACTTTGCCCTTTGTGCCATTATTTGCGCGCGGTGCGGTAGGCGGTTCATTAACCGCCGACTCGCCTTTTGGCTTGCGCTTTAGTTTTGAACCAAGAGTGGAAAAGAAAGATCGGATTTTTTCGAGTAAATTTTTCATTCTTTAATTTGTTTTGCTCGTTCGAGGAAGCATCCTCAAATAAGCAGGCTAGGCGTCCTTTGTGAGGTTCTCGAGGAACTCCATATTGTTTTTGGCTTTTTCCATACGCGTCAGGATGGCTTCGGTGGCAACTGAATTGTCCATGCCTGCGCCTGCGGGTGGAGATGAGATCATCTGAATGAACATTCGGCGCATGAGCCAGACACTCTTCAACAGGTCTGGGCCGAGGAGCAGATCTTCGCGGCGTGTGGATGAGCGTTCGATGTCCACAGCAGGGAAGATGCGGCGTTCCTGCAGCTTGCGGGAGAGGATCAACTCCATATTGCCGGTACCCTTGAATTCTTCGTAGACCACGTCATCCAAACGGGAGCCAGTGTCCACAAGACAGGTGGCAATGATGGTGAGCGAGCCGCCATCTTCCACATTACGCGCCGCACCAAAGAAACGTTTTGGCGGGTATAACGCTGAAGGATCCATACCGCCAGAGAGTGTACGACCTGAAGGGTTGACGACCAGGTTATACGCGCGGGCGAGGCGGGTGATCGAGTCCATTAAGATTACCACATGACGGCCGATCTCGACCAAGCGCTTAGCACGCTCTAAGGCTAATTCTGCGGTGCGGACATGGGAGGTGACTGGTTCGTCAAAGGTGGAAGCGACCACTTCTGCGTCCACAGAACGGTCCATGTCGGTTACTTCTTCAGGACGTTCGCCGATCAATGCAATGATCAGATGCACATCGGGATATTTTGTTGAAATGGAATTCGCAATTTGCTTGAGAATTGTAGTCTTGCCCGCCTTGGGAGGAGAAACGATCAATCCACGCTGGCCGCGGCCAATTGGGGTGATCAGATTTATCAAACGAGGAGCGAGTGCGTCGTGGTCAATTTCGAGGTCAAAACGTGTTTCTGGGAAAATAGGGGTGAGGGTTTCAAATGTAGTTCTACGAGAAGCTTCTTCTGGGTCGAGGCCGTTTATTGATTCCACCTTTAGTAAGCCGA
>JAVBXV010000136.1 GCA_030824405.1 Anaerolineales bacterium
CTTATACAACTCGACAAAAGAGCACTCGCAATAAATGTAATCAAAATTACCGATCAAGCTCTTACACCCTGACAGCGCCTGCATTTCAAAACCCTGCACATCGAGCTTAAGCATGGCGGGTCGAACAATCTCGTCCTTGCTCAAATACCGATCCAGAGTCCCCACTTCAACTTCTATGGTTCCGACTTCCTGCGTACCGGGAAAATATTCAGATTGAGCACTTCCAATTTCAAGTAAAGAGGACGAATCGTCACGTGCGGACAAATGAATCAGTCTTGATTCGGATTTTTCACCGATTGCAGCCACATGTAATGTAACCGCAACGTCATCGAAAAATATGTCCCTGTAAAGCAAGGCCACCTCTGGCAATGGCTCAAAAGAGACGACTTTTGCACCGGATATGGCCCTAGCAGCAAGTGCAAACTGACCGCGATTAGCGCCGACATCCACTACAGTCGCCAAAGGACGACTGAGCACGGGCTTATGCTCCACTCCAGCCATTACGCGATATTCAAAAAATGCTCTGCGCAGCTTTGGTTGAAGAAGGATGATCCGCAACTTCTTTAGCCGGAGCATCAAAAGAGAAAAGAGTGTCATATGGTCGTTAAGTGTTGGATGTTTTGAATCTACTTTTCATCGGCTTTGCAGGTACTCCATAACAAATTGCATTTGGAGGTACATCGCGTGTTACAACAGACCCTGCCCCTACAATAGCGCCACGTCCAATTCGGACATTCCCCACAATAATCACCCCATGTCCAATCAAATTATCACCCTCAATAACGACGCTTGAAGGAGGCAATCTGCCCGCCCAAAATACTGTACAGCTAGGATCATCAAAACGGTGATCATTTCCAACTATCGATACACGACTTGATATCAATACATCGCTACCAACTTTTAAATTGACCTCCAAATGAAGATTGCTACCAATAGCCACATTATCGCCAATATCTAAATACTCCGGAGGAGCCACATAGCAATTACGCCCGAAGAACACATTCGTTCCCACAGACAGCCTTCCCCCCAATCTCAAGCGCAACATCGTTAATCTTGACCAACGCACAACCTGGCGCATTAAATGAAGCCATTTGTGAATTGGTTTATCAGGCCTGTTCATAACTTAATAAACTCCAAGAAACCATCCGCCATTCTCTCGGCTGAATAATTCTCACGGCAGCGCAGGGCTATTGACTCTCTTTTTTTAATCCAAAATTGACGCTCTGACCATGCCTTTATCAGCGCAATACTAAATGCATCAACATCATCTGAGTGAAACAAGATTGCATTCTCCCCCTCAACCACTGCATCGATCTCGGGCGAGTGAGGCTCATCATTCGCGACAAGCACTGGCGTTCCAAATGAAAAACTCTGCACAACAGAAAGACCAACATAACCTGGAGAAAGGCTGGCTACCGCTTTTCCAAACAAACCGGACAACACCTCTTCATTATTGATGTGGCCCAAAAAAGCAACACTTTCTGATATGCCCAAATCTTTCGAGAGCGCCTCCAATTCATTGCGCATTGGGCCATCACCGACTATCAGCAGCCTCGCCTCTCCAAGAGACGGCAAGGCTTTTGCAAAAGCCAATATGGCAAGTTCCGGTTTTTTTGCTGGTACGAGTCGGCCAATGTAAATGAATGAGTCCACCGGTTCGGTTGCACGGTTGTAAATCTTCTTCTCGCTGTATAGCGAGTTGGGCGCAGCAAAAACATTCACCCGAGGGAGTCTGTTCCTGAATGTCGTTGCCTCATTTTCTGTATAGGCAATCACATTCCCCGCAAGGCGCCCCATCAAGTCTCGCAAAAATGTCCCGCCCTTGCCTTTGCCTCGCCTCGACCAGGCATGTCCCCAAACAGCAGTCCGCAGACCTAACATCCGCCGCCCCACCAGAAAAATCCAATTACTGATAATTCTTGGATTTTGCTCTAGCACAACACAATCCGCCCCCAATACGTCTTGCCAACAACCAAATTGAATTGAAAATCTTTTACCAAATATAAATATGTTTTGTACGGTTTTCTGGTTAGCGCCGAGATTAACCCGCGTAATTGTGGTGCCGTCGAAATAACGCTCACCTGCTAGCAGCAGAAAATCTGCGCCTAATTTACTCAATAAGACGCCAAGAAATTCTGCCCGATAATCACCGACGGATGTTTGCAGCACCACTAATTTCATAAGAATCGACTAGCTGGCGACGTGGGAATTGACCGATCAAGACTGCTTAGCACATTCGATACCCAAGCAATTTTCCCATCGTGTAATATTTTCAACCTCTTTAAATTGATGAATTAGGGAATCACCAAATTGCACTCTTTTTATATTCACGAATCCCACCGCCTCAAGTTCATGAACAAGTGATTGATAATCCCACATCCACAAATGTTGGCTATTTCCAAGAATCGAATAAACTAAACCCTTAATACCATACGCACGCTTCTCCAAGCCCAAGCCGGTGGCTCTCATAAAATCAAGTCCAGGGGTTGGGGCTCTGTTATGAACAGCCTCAGTGTAAAGCCTAATCAAGTATTCCAGATCAGGCAGTACAAATCGAAATACCCCTCCTGGTTTTAATATTTTGTGAGTGTTTCTAAGTGCTACACGGCAATCATCCAGAGACAAATGCTCCAGCACATGGGAGCAGTACACTGCGTCACACGATGCCCCAATAACCGGAAGCCCTTTCGTAATATCGCCATACTCAACATTCAAAGGGAACCGCTTATCATTTTTTGTATACAACTTCCCTATTACAGGAATTCTCTCGAACCTCAAAGTTGGAGATGCATCAAAATTTCTCCAGCCATGGGGAGCCGACCAAGCACAGCCAAACTGGACGTATGTTGCCTCATTATTCATTTCTTTCGTGTCCTCATATTTATAATCTACCGCTTTGAGAGCTCTAACATGTGAAGCTATATCGCTGGTTTATCGAAGATCTGAAATGCATTCATAGCAAATCTGAGTAGAATAAATGCATAACCGACGTTGAACATTACATGCGTGATACGTTTGCCTGGCATCAGCATATCTCTAGAACATGCCATCACAAAGAAATAGAAGAAATACACTCTAAACATCAGTGGGAAAATGATACTGGAAAGATACAAAGTAACTAGGATTGCAGTTTCCAGTTTTGAAAACCCACCAATAGCACCGGCAAAGAAAAAGAAGATGACAACGAATATGTTTAATAGCGAAACTCGGTTCAACGAGAATTCAAACTCCTCAAACTTTTGGAAATATCCGATCCTAATGTAATAGTCATATCTGCCCTGCAAATGATCCTGCAAGACATACACCACAATCAAAAGAACAATGGCAGAAACAAAAACGGCTTTAAAATGTTTTTTGTTTAGATGTAGCCGCAAGAGCGCAATTGCTGCCACTATATGCGTAGCCATTGCAGCGGCGATCAAGTAGATTTTCTTCGACCTGTCTTCTAGAACAAATAGGCCGGCCAGCAGCATTGCCAATCCTTGCCTGATTACGTCCAAAAAGATCAAAGGGCCGAACCCAAATGCCATAAGAACCGCTTCTGCAACTTTCTTTCTTTTTATGATCAGGAAAAACAGAACGCTCTCTATCAGCGCAATCAATACTAAG
>JAVBXV010000313.1 GCA_030824405.1 Anaerolineales bacterium
CTTCTGGATACCAAGCACTGCCTGCACACGCAGGATCAGTATTCAGATTGCGCGGCATGTTTTAGTATTTGTCCGCTCGAAGCCATTACCGCTGGCAAGCCTCCCGTGCTCAATGCAGAACGTTGCGAAGCCTGTCTTGCCTGCATTCCCGCCTGCCCTGTCGGCGCCTATCACGCCGATGATGATGTTTCAAGCCTGCTCAATTGCGCCGCCCACATCGAAGAACAACCCGTTGAATTGATCTGCGGACTTCACCCTCATGCTGAAACAGGCAGCGATTCAGAATCAATTGGAATTCAAATTAATGGATGTTTAGCTGGCTTGGGAACTGGCGCCTACCTGACACTTTCTGCGCTCGGACTGGACCGCATCATTCTCCGCACCGATGCCTGCTCCAGTTGCAAATGGCATTCTCTCAGCTCTGAAATTCACAACCAGGCCGAGCGCGCGAATCGATTTTTATCCGCGTGGAATAAAGTTGACAGTGTCATTTGCCTGGATGAACTCGAAGTAAAAGTTGAACGCCCAGTGTGGAATGTAAAAAACCCGCCGCTCTCGCGCCGTGACCTGTTCCGCATGATTGCAAAACAGGGACAAGTTTCCCTCGCGCGCGCAATGGAGAACGGTGTAACAACATCCATGCGCCAGCCAGGCAAAGACAGGCTGCGTTTGTTGTCTGCGGTAGCTCATTTACCTGAACCTTCTGCAAATATCGATCTTGATATATTCAACTTTGCCACATTGACCATCAACGACTCGTGTACTGCCTGCGGCACATGTGGCCGTGCCTGCCCGACAGAGGCATTGCATTTCGAAAAGAATGATGAAGAGATGACCTTCTCGATCTCATTCCTTGCACAAAACTGCATCGGCTGTGATTTGTGCAAACACGTCTGCCAGCCAGATGCGATCTCTCTTGAGCATGCCCCATCCTTTGAACAAGTTTTCAGAGTGAAAGAACCTGTCGTAGCAGAAGCAGGCTCAATGGCCCGTTGTGCGCGTTGTAATCATCTGATGGCTGCACGTGAAGGCGTCAAATTATGTTCGTTGTGTGAATATCGTCGCACGCATCCATTTGGTTCGATGATGCCAAAACAGATAAATAGGGAAGTCCGCCCATGATTTTAGATATTACGAAATCGACCCTGCCTGAAATAAAAACGCCTGCCTTGCGTGAGTACGCCAGTATCTACGTGAATATCTATCAGGATTTTATGGATCAGGTGCAGCAAATGGGGCTTGAGATCGACGCGGAAGATACCACTGCTTCAGTTGCACAAAAGACCGATGCGTTACGCAAAAAAGGCGCGGTGGTGCGCAATGGTGACAAAAGTATTTATACCAACCGTATCTCGCCTTCGTGTGAAGCCTGCCAGACGGGTGTGGGTAGTTCAACATTTTTCATCTCATTGAAATGCCATCGTGATTGTTTTTATTGTTTCAATCCCAATCAGGAAAACTACGAATATCATCGCGCGCATACCCGTGATGTGATCGCGGAGTTGGATGAAATACGCGAACTTCATTCATCTCTGGGACATATTGCGTTGACGGGCGGCGAGCCGCTTCTTTTCAAAGAGGAGGCCTATCGCTTCTTTGAACATGCGCACAAACTATATCCTGCTTCGCGTACACGCCTGTATACCAGCGGCGATCATATTGACCGCGCAACGCTTGAGTCTTTGCGGGAATCTGGTTTGAAGGAAATTCGTTTCAGCATTCGCATGCACGATCTGGCAAAGGGACATAGAGAAACGTACGACAAGATCGCTCTTGCGTGTGAATACATCCCAACCGTGATGGTGGAAATGCCCGTCATGCCAGACACGCTGGATGAAATGAAAGATGTGCTGCTTGAGTTGGATCGTTTGGGTATTTTTGGTGTCAACTTGTTGGAACTTTGCTTTCCGTTTAATAATGCCGATGTCTTTCGTGGAAAAGGCTACAAGGTGAAAGCCCGTCCATTCCGCGTGCTGTACGATTACTGGTACGCGGGCGGTTTGCCGATTGCAGGCAGTGAAACCGTTTGTCTGGATCTGATCGATTTTGCTCTGGATGCTGGCTTGAAACTTGGCGTGCATTATTGTTCTCTCGAAAACAAACATACTGGCCAGGTCTACCAACAGAACAGCAGAAACGACCTGCCCAAATACATGACCTTTTCGCAGAAGGATTATTTCTTAAAAACTGCGAAGGTGTTTGGCGAGGATATTCCCGTGGTCAAACAGGTTTTTGATAGATCAGGTTACAAGGATTATGTTGTCAGCGAAAAACATAATAGTCTGGAATTCCACGTCAACCAGATCAGCAGCTTGAAAAAAATGGATATCGACATTGGCATTTCTAGCAATGTGATCGAGTCGCGCGAAGATGGACAGGTCTTGCGCGAATTAAAAGTGGATGTCACAACTCCACAAACTTTTCGTCTTTCAAAAGATATATAAGGAGAAATACCATGTTTCATTTAGGAACCACAGAATTGGTCATCGTTCTCGTCATCATCATTTTGCTTTTTGGCGTGGGACGCATCGGTAAGATCGCTGGCGAGCTGGGCAAGGGCGTGCGCGACTTTCAGGCTGGTATCAAGGGTGATGTGGAAGAAGTAAAAGTCAAAGAAGACAAAGGCTAATTCATCGTCATGAGTGCTGATATGTCTGGCCTGCAAAAACGCAAGCGTAGCTGGAGCAATATCTTCAGTGTGTTTGGCCGCGCCCATCGCAAGGCAAGCGTGCAAATGGAAAGTTCCGCGCCGCTGCTGAAGCATCTCGATGAATTGCGGATCAGGATCTTCAAGGCATTTCTGGCGCTGATGCTCACAACTGGAATCAGTTTTGCCTTTTCCCAACAGATCATCGAATATCTCGCCGCCCCGATCGGAGGAATGTCCAAACTGGTCTCGATCGAGTTGACCGAGAATATTTCCATTTTTATGAAGGTGTCCTTGCTTGGCGGGTTTGTACTGGCTATGCCGATCCTTGTTTATCAGGTGATGGCTTTCATTTTGCCAGGGCTGAATCGAAATGAAGGCATCTGGCTGCGTCTCATGGTTCCGTTCGCAACCCTGCTCTTTGCAGGCGGCGTGGCCTTCACGTGGTTTGTGATGCTTCCAACTGCCATCCCGTTCCTGACCTCTTTCATGGGCATTACCACACAGGTGCGTCCCGAAAACTATTTTGAATTTATCACCAGGCTGATGTTCTGGATCGGCGTTTGTTTTGAAATGCCGCTGATCATCATGTTTTTGGCGAAGTTAAAATTGGTCACAGCCAGACAATTGGCGAGTGGATGGCGTTACGCGATCGTGACGATGGCAATCGTTGCCGCCGCAGTCACGCCGACAGTTGACCCTGTCAATATGGGGCTGGTCATGGCCCCATTAATGGGACTGTACATCATCAGCATCTTGTTAGCGGCCATCGTCGGGAGAGGTTGATATGGATATTTTTGGGATCGGCGGCAATGAACTGATCGTTATTGTGCTGCTTGCCGCCATTGTGCTCGGGCCTGAACGTCTGGCACGTTCCGCACGCGACATCGGTAAATTTATAAAGAATGTAAAAGCCTACTTCACGTCACTTTCCAGCGAGCTTAAAGCGGAGCTTGAT
>JAVBXV010000080.1 GCA_030824405.1 Anaerolineales bacterium
TCTTCAGCAACCTGAATATTTTCAGGTAAATAACTTTGGACCACCTGCGGCCCAACAAAGATCAGCGCACCGATGAATAATGCCGCACAGAAAAATATAACAAAACCGCCTGCTGCCACCCAAAGGATCCATTTGGGGCGTGCCGGGGATTCGTCCAGGGTGGGGATGGCGGGCTCTTGTGGAAGTTGTTCGCTCATGATCTATTCTCCTCTTGAGTGAATATTGTACGATGAAGTTCCCAGCTTTCACAAGCTACTTATGGGGGAATAAAATTTCTAATCAAAAATTCATTTCGACTTTGTTTCAGGTTCCGCTTTTTCGTTATAATCCTTGTTATGAACACCACTTTTATTTCCCGACGTAATCTCTCAAAACAAATACTGCTCGCCCTTGCAGGCGGACTCATTCTTTTTCTGGGCATCCTCCTGTTATGGACGATCGGTTATCAACTGGCGTATGCCGGGCGAATCTTTCCTGGCGTCACAGTGGCAGGTGTGGACTTGTCCGGGCTTGCTCCAAATGATGCGGCTTTGAAATTAAGCCAGACCCTGTCCTACCCAAACACGGGCAAAGTCCTCTTCCGTGATGGGGATAAGATGTGGGTGGCTGCTCCTGCTGAATTGGGCATGGTCTTTGACCCCTCAGCAAGCGCGCTGGCTGCGTACAACCTTGGGCGCAAGGGTGGGCCGTTTGGCGCACTGGCGGGGCAAATTCAAGCCCGTGGTGCTGGTGTTGACGTTGCCCCAGTGATCATATTTGACCAACGTGTGGCCTATGTCTATTTGCAGAATATTGCCGTCCAGATCGACCAGCCTGTTGTGGAAGCCATGCTGCGTGTGGAAGGTACGAACGTGGTGGCAGAGCCTGGGCAGGTGGGTAAATTACTGAATCTTGATGCCACCATTATTTATCTCGGCGCCCAATTGCAGACGTTTCGAGATGGGGAAGTGCCGCTTGTCATTCAGGAAGCCGCCCCCAAACTTTTGGATGTTTCCTCTCAAGCAGAAGCCGCTCGTCGTATTCTCAGCCAGCCGCTAACGATCGGCGTTCCGAACTTCCGTGAAGGTGACCCCGGCCCATGGACGTATGATGTCCCTGTGGTTGCGAATATGTTGGCTGTGAATGTTGTTGATAATGGCGGTGCGTTTGAGATGCAGGTCTTGTTGAACCCATCTGCATTGCGGTTGGTCTTGAACGATATCAAAACTTATGTCGATCGTCTTCCGTCTAATGCACGCTTTACATTCAACGATGAGACAGGTCAACTCGAAGCCATTGAAGCCTCTCACGTTGGCCGCGGTATGGATGTGGAAGCCAGTGTAAAAGCGATCAATGATGCCTTGTTGCGCGGCGAACATAGCGTTGCGCTGGTGGTACAGGAACAACAACCTGCCGTGGCAGATACCGCCACAGGTGCAGACCTTGGCGTCACACAGTTGATCGCCGAGCAAACCTCTTATTTTTATGGATCAAGCAGCGCGCGTATTCAAAACATTCAAGCTGCCTCTGCCAGTTTTCACGGAATATTGGTTGCCCCCGGCGAAACTTTTTCCATGGGAAATTATATGAGCGACGTCAGCCTTGAGAACGGATTTGCCGAGGCGTTGATCATTTACGGCGGGCGTACCATCAAAGGGGTGGGTGGAGGCGTGTGTCAGGTCAGCACAACTCTTTTCCGTACCGTCTTCTTTGCGGGCTTCCCAGTTGTGGAGAGAACTCCGCATGCCTATCGTGTTTCTTATTATGAGATGAATGCCAGTGGTTCAGTGCAATCCGATCTTGTTGGGCTGGATGCAACTGTATATTTCCCGCTTGTCGATTTTAAGTTTGTCAACGACACTCCCTATTGGCTCCTGATGGAAACCTATGTGGATGTTGGCGCGCGCACTCTCACATGGAAAATTTATTCCACCCCGAATGGCCGCAGTGTCACATGGGAAACCACAGGCCCCACCAATGTGGTGCCTGCACCATCCCCTGTTTTTGAAGAGAACCCAGATTTGAAAGAGGATCAGATCGCGCAAGTGGACTATGCGGCGGAAGGCGCAGATGTTGTAGTTTCGCGTACTGTCTGGGTGAATGGACAGGTCTATTTCTCAGACACCATCGAAACACATTACCAACCCTGGTCTGCGGTTTGTCAATATGGCCCGGGCACCGAAGATCCTGAAAGAAAAGCACGCAGAAACGAATTATGCCTCAAGTCATAGCATGGTAGAATCTTTCGCTGATAAGGAGAAAAATAATGGTCAATTCAGAATTGCTTGAAATCTTGCGCTGCCCCAATTGTGTTCGTGAAAAAGAGGGCTTGCTTACTTTACACAAAGACGCCTGGCTCATTTGCCAGGATTGCGGCCGCAAATACCCGATCGTGGATGATATTCCCGTGATGTTAATTGATGAAGGGGATAAGTGGGTCGGCACTGCACAGGACGCCCTTCCCGTTCCGCCGCCCGCCAAATAAAAACAAGTATGAAAGACGTACTGGCTGAATTAACCAGTGGAGATGATGAACGCGCAGAAAAGATCATTCCCAACATCCCTGCCTTGGGAATGGCGGCCATTCCTGAACTTTTGGAATTGACCCGCTCTGACTCAGCAGACGTCCGCTGGTGGGGGGTACGCGCACTTGCCGCCTCGCCTCACACGCGGACCGAAAACCTGCTGCCGCTTCTCAACGACTCAGCGCCGGAAGTGCGTGCGGCAACAGTGCTCGCCTTGAGTGAGCATCCACATGAAAGTGCTGTTCCAGCATTAATAAAAGCCCTCGCCGATGAAGACTCTCTGACGGCGGGTTTGGCAGGGAATGCTCTCGCGAAAATAGGAGCTCCCTCGGTGGCTGGCCTGCTAACGGTCATGAACGAAGCGCCGCTTCATATCCGCATATTGGCTTTGCGTGCTCTGGCAGAAATTCGCGATCATCGCTCGATCCCTATAATGATGAATTCCATGAATGAAGATTCGGCCGTTCTGCAATATTGGGCGCAGGAAGGCTTGGAACGACTTGGGTTGAATATGGTATACATGAAACCCTGAGGTGTAATGAATGAATAGATTTGAATTCCTGAAGAAAATTAAATTTCCAAAAATGGGACGCCCCTCTGTGGGACAAATTATTTTTGGAGTGGTTACTCTAGCCCTGGCCATTGGCACGTTTGTATTTGCGCGCGGTTTTACTGCCTGCTGGCAGCTCACAAATTTACCCGGCATGATGCCTGCTTCGTGTGCGAATACTTCTGCCAACCCTGATGCTGCTTTTGAAGTGAATGCAGAAGGGACGCCCATTGCAATACCGCCCACGCCTCTGGCGATCTCTGCGCCAGGTCTGGAACTTCCGCCCGCATGGGATGGTGCCAGCCGTATCAATATTCTCTTTATTGGTTTGGATGCGCGTGACCTCGTGGAAAACGAAGGTCCTCCACGCTCTGACACCATGCTCCTGTTCACAGTAGACCCGATCAGCAAGACCGCTGGCATGTTGTCCATTCCACGTGATATGTGGGTGAATATTCCGGGTTTTGGATATAGCCGTATTAACACCGCCTATTCAAGCGGCGAAGGCGCTCAATTGCCTGGCGGCGGCCCTGGGTTGGCCATGAAGACGGTATCCCAGTTTATCGGCGTGCCTGTGGATTACTATGTGCAGGTTGATTTTCAAACCTTTACCGACATGATCAATATGATCGGTTGTATCGAGGTTTTCCCCACTGAAGATATGATTCTCGACCCGATCGGTTCTGGAACAGATCATGTCAAATTGACACCAGGTGGTGGCAGGCAATTGTGTGATTGGATGGTTCTGGCGTATGCCCGTAACCGTCATACTTCTGGCGGAGATTTTGACCGCGCTCATCGCCAGCAGGAAGTGATCCTGGCTTTACAAAAGAAGGTCTTTGATCCTGAAGTTTTCCCATCCTTGATCGCTCAAGCTCCGCAGATGTATCAGGAGCTTTCCTCTGGTATTCGCACAAATATGGCGTTTGAAGATGCCATCCAACTGGCTGTGTTGGGCAAGGATATTTCCCGCGACAGTATCAAGACAGGTGTGATCGATACGACCATGGTGACATTTGATAATGTGATCCTTGGCGGTCAGCCCGCCAGTATCATGAAACCTATTTCAGATAAAATTCGTGTGCTGCGTGATGAGATATTTACCACGAGCGGCCCAACCAGCCCGATCGCACAAGGCGACCCCGCCACGTTGATGCGTGAAGAGGAAGCCCGTGTCCGCTTTATGGACGGGACATTCACTCCAGGTCTGGACCAGCGCGCGGTTGCGCTCTTCCAGTCACAGGGAATGAACATCACTGAAGTGGCGCCTGCTCCTGAGGTGTACAGTCAAACAGTTGTAATTGTGTATGGCCCCAAATTATATACACTGCGTTATTTGCAAAGTACATTCGGCGTCACCGCCAATCAGATCAGGTTCAGCCCAGACCCTGCTTCCACAGTGGATATTGAGATCCGCCTTGGCGCAGATCTTGCAGGTAGTATTCCGTAAGTTTTGATGACTTAACAAAAAAAAAGACCATCTTGAGTAATTTCAAGATGGTCTTTTTTTGTTAAGAACTTATTGTCCAGTCAGTGTGCTGCGCACCCAATCGCCGATGAGCCAGTATTTGAAATCCTGTCCATTATTGGTTTGGATGCCGCCGTAGATGCCGTAGCCGAGGGCAACCAGCGGCATGGCGCTGAATATGCAGGCAAAGGGGATACATAACAAGCCAATAATGACTGTGCTTAACACGCCAGTAATTGTCCAAGCGATGCCTGTGAGAATTCCTCCGCCGATCCACCAGATCAATTGAAAGATCAAGGCCTGCAGTGATTGATAGGCAACATAGCGGGAGCGTTCTCTGTAGATCATGTAGATTCCCAATGGAACCAAAGGCCCAAGAAATCCAGAAAACAGATTGATCAGCACGCTAAAATGCGCGATCATTGCCCATTGTTTTTCTTCAGCAGGCGTCAGCGGGATGAGAGGCGCGGATGGGGTTTGAGGAATTTGTTCGCTCATTGAAGTCTCCTTCTTGTACGAAAAAGACCCGCGATTTTGGCCGCGGGTCTTTTATTTGAAACGGTGGTGAGTTATGCCCAGCCCTGGTTCTTGCAGAAGTCTGTAAGGACAGGGACGTTAACTGTCTGGCCCTGATAAGCCTGATAGGCACAATAGAGCTGATAGAACCACACCAAAATACCAATGCAGAAAGCAGAGGTAACAGCGGTGATAATTCCAAGGATCAAAGCCTGCATGTTATTGGCTTTGATGAAAGGTCGGTTCTTCTTGTCGTCCATGAACATTAAGATAATTGGGACGAGTGGGGAGAACACATAAGCCAGCGCGGCCCACAGTCTGTCGTCGCTGCTGATTTCAGGATTCATTGATTCTTGAGACATAATTTATTCCTCCGAATAAGTTGGTTGTGAATTTCAAGTATTTTACAGCCTTTCAACTCAAAACGCAAACCAATTGTTTCATACTTTAGTACTGCGACCTTTTTACGTCACAAGTACCGCATAATATATAAAACAAGCGGTAAAATTTGCACATGTCCATCAAAACCGTATTCATGGGATCTCCCGAATTTGCCCTGCCAACATTGCGCGCCCTGGCGCAGCAACATCAGGTCGTTGGTGTCATCACCCAGCCAGACCGGGCCTCAGGCCGCGGACGTGAACTCAAAGCGCCCCCCGTCAAAACACTTGCACTTGAATTAAATATACCCGTGCTGCAGCCTGAAAAATTGCGCGAGCCCGAAGCCATGGCGCAGCTCCGCGAATGGAATCCAGACCTGATCGTCGTGGCGGCGTTTGGCCAGATCCTCAAAAAGGATGTGCTTGATCTGCCAAAATACGGATGCATTAACGTTCACGCATCCCTGCTTCCGCGTTGGCGAGGTGCGGCTCCCATCAACGCCGCCATTCTTGCAGGCGACGAAGAGATTGGCGTGACCATCATGCAAATGGATGTGGGACTCGATACAGGCCCCATGCTCGCGAAGAGATCCATGCGCCTCACTGCGGACCTGACAACTGGTTCAGCGCTTCAAGCATTATCCAAGCTTGGGGCTGATCTACTTATCGAAACCCTGCCCGAGTATTTCGCTGGAAAAATTATTCCGCAGCCTCAACCTGAAGTTGGCATGACCTACGCGCCCATGCTCAAAAAAGAGGATGGCAAACTTGATTTCACGCACGATGTAAATGAATTGGAACGACGCGTGCGCGCGTTGAATCCATGGCCTGGCACGTTCATGGATTTTGATGGGGCGATTCTCAAAGTCCACCACGCGCATGTGGAGGCGGGCAATGCATCAGCGGGGCAGAGGTTGGTTGTTCAGGATCAGCCTGCGGTTGGGGCAAGAGGCGGAATTCTCATCCTCGATGAAGTGCAGCCCGCTGGCAAAAAGCCCATGAGCGGAAAGTCGTTTTTGGCGGGCGCGCGAAACTGGAACTCGTGACATTTGCAACTGGCAATGGTTTCTTGGGGGATATACAATTGAAATATATTTCACAATCTGGGGGCGATGACAACTTGTTGTATTGAAGGAGAAACCATGCCCACTACAATTGATAATTTGAAAGAAGCCTTTGCTGGGGAGAGTCAGGCTAATCAAAAATATCGCGCCTTCGCCAGAAAGGCCGAGCAGGACGGATTCCCGAATGTGGCGCGTCTGTTCCGCACCGCAGCCGAAGCAGAGCGCATCCACGCTGAGGGGCATCTCAAGTCACTTGAGGGGATCGGTTCAACTGCCGATAACCTTCAGGCGGCCTTCGATGGCGAGACCCATGAGTACAAAGAGATGTACCCGCCCATGCTTGAACAGGCAAAGATCGACGACCACAAGGCTAAGCGCATGTTTGGGTACGCGTTGGAGGCAGAAGCCGTGCATGCAAAACTGTATACACTGGCTTTGGAGGCCGTGAAACAAGGCAAGGATTTGACAGAGGTTGAGTTTTATCTGTGCCCTGTGTGCGGCAACATTGAGATCGGCAAACCGACCGAGCCATGCAAAGTATGTGGCGCAAAAGCGGATAAGTTCATTTTGGTGTGAGGCAATACCTAAGATCAAAAAAATCAGGGCTGTCCTTATTTTTAGGGAAACCCTGATTTTTTTAATTATGGATTTGCCTTCTTTGGGCTAAATGGCTATAATATATAATAATGATAATTTGTAGAGAATTATTATCCATAACGAGTAGATATGTCTGATTCGCAAGCCAGGTTCGAACAGTTGATCGCCAAGCTGCGAACAAGTGAATATCGTTTAACTCCACAGCGCGTGGAGTTGATTCGTTTAATAGCCGCGAGTGACGGGCATCCAAGTGCTTCCGAGCTTTATAACCAGATCAAGGTCCAGTTTCCCACCATGAGTCTGGCAACCGTTTATAAGACGCTTGACCTTTTGAAAGAATTGGGCGAAGTGCTTGAGATCGGTTTGCGCGACGACAGTCACTATGACGGCAACAAGCCATATCCGCACCCGCATTTGATCTGTATGAAATGCCAAAAGATCATGGATGGAGAACTTGAACTTGCGGTGAAAAACATCGTTCAGGAAGTTGAACAGAATTTTGGTTTTCAAATCTTGAAACATCAACTGGACTTTTATGGTCTATGTCCAGATTGTCAAAAACAGAAAGAATAAATCCCCTGACAACGGCAGGGAATACGCTGTTGAAACAGGAAGTCGTCCCCAAACATCATAAGGAGAATAAAAAATGAGCGAAGAAAAATGTCCGATCACAGGTAAAGCTGGCAGCACTACAGCCAGCCGTGGTACATCCAACCGTGAGTGGTGGCCTAACCAATTGAACCTGAATATTTTGCACCAACACGCGCCTGCTTCCAACCCAATGGGTTCTGATTTTAATTACGCTGAAGAATTCAAGAAGCTCGATCTGGCTGCGGTCAAGAATGACCTTGCCAAACTGATGACCGATTCGCAAGAGTGGTGGCCCGCGGACTGGGGTCATTATGGCGGTTTGATGATCCGCATGGCTTGGCACAGCGCGGGCACCTACCGCACTGCAGACGGACGCGGCGGTGGTGGCACTGGCAACCAGCGTTTTGCTCCGCTCAACAGCTGGCCCGATAATGTCAGCCTCGACAAGGCGCGCCGCTTGCTCTGGCCGATCAAACGAAAATATGGCAACAAAATTTCCTGGGCAGACCTGATGATCCTGGCTGGCAACGTGGCGCTGGAGTCGATGGGTTTCAAGACCTTCGGCTTTGGCGGAGGCCGCGCTGACATCTGGCAGCCCGAAGAAGACATCTACTGGGGTAATGAAGAAACCTGGCTGGGTGACAAACGCTACAGCGGTGAACGTGATCTTGAGAATCCACTAGCCGCCGTGCAGATGGGTTTGATCTATGTCAACCCCGAGGGCCCCAACGGCAATCCCGATCCTGTCGCTTCGGGAATCGATGTACGTGAAACTTTCGCTCGCATGGCGATGAACGATGAAGAAACCGTCGCGCTTGTCGCTGGCGGACATACCTTTGGCAAGGCACACGGCGCAGGCGATCCGAAACTGGTCGGGCCTGAACCCGAAGCTGCTCCACTGGAAGAAATGGGACTTGGCTGGAAGAATAGCCTCGGCAGTGGCGTGGGCGTCCACACTACCACCAGCGGCATTGAAGGCGCCTGGAAACCCAATCCCACTCAGTGGGACATGGGCTACTTTGACATGCTCTTTGGCTACGAGTGGGAACTGGTCAAAAGCCCCGCTGGCGCTCAACAGTGGCAGGCGAAAAACTGCAAGCCCGAACACATGATTCCCGATGCGCACGACCCATCGAAGAAGCACGCACCGATGATGACCACGGCTGACTTGTCGCTGCGCATGGACCCGACCTACGAACCCATCGCGCGCCGCTTCCATAAAGATCCGCAAGCTTTCGCGGACGCTTTTGCCCGTGCATGGTTCAAATTGACCCATCGCGATATGGGCCCCAAAGTTCGCTACCTTGGGCCTGAAGTCCCCGCTGAAGATTTGATCTGGCAAGACCCGCTTCCCGCTGTGGGTCATCCACTAGTCAACGCCAAAGACATCGCTGACCTGAAAGCCAAGATTCTGGCTTCTGGCTTGTCCGTGTCTGAATTGGTTTCCACAGCCTGGGCTTCGGCTTCCACCTTCCGTGGCTCAGATAAGCGCGGTGGCGCCAACGGTGCGCGCATCCGCCTTGCTCCGCAAAAGGACTGGGAAGTCAACCAGCCAGCGCAACTGGCAAAGGTACTCTCCAAACTCGAAGGCATCCAACAGGATTTCAATAACGAGAAGGATGGCAGAAAAGTTTCTCTGGCTGACTTGATCGTGTTGGGTGGCTGTGCAGCGGTCGAAGCCGCGGCCAAGGCTGCTGGCCACGAAGTGGAAGTTCCCTTCACCCCGGGCCGCACCGACGCCACGCAAGACCAGACCGATGTGGAATCGTTTGCTGTGCTCGAACCCGAGGCTGACGGCTTCCGCAACTACCAGAAGATGGCCTTCACTGTCTCTGCTGAGGAAATGCTGGTGGACAAAGCACAACTGCTGACCCTGAGCGCCCCCGAAATGACCGTGCTTGTTGGCGGCTTGCGTGTGCTCGGCGCAAACGTTGGCGGGTCACAGCATGGTGTGTTGACCAAACAGGCTGGCAAGTTGACCAACGACTTCTTCGTCAACCTGACGGATATGGGCGTTGCCTGGCATCCCACTTCGGAAGCAGCCGACACCTTCAATGCCCACGACCGCAAGACTGGCGAAGTCAAGTGGAGCGGCACCCGCGTGGACTTGGTCTTCGGTTCCAACTCACAGTTGCGCGCTCTGGCCGAAGTCTATGCTCAGGATGACAACAAGGAAAAGTTCGTGCGCGACTTCGTGGCGGCTTGGAATAAGGTCATGAACCTCGACCGCTTCAATATTGCCTAGTTCCGCTAGGTGAACGACAGCCAGAAGAAATATTGGCTGAGAAGATCGATATTTAGCGTTTACTATAAAAACGGCCATCTGTTTTATCAGATGGCCGTTTTTATTTAGTGAATATGCATTGAATATCATTTTTTGTTTTACAATTAACGCAAGGAAAATATATCATGCCAAAATATGTTGCCGCGATCGATCAAGGTACCACCAGCACTCGTTTTATTATTTTTGACCACAGTGGAAATGTTGTGGCCGTTGACCAGATGGAACATCAGCAGATCTATCCCAAGCCAGGCTGGGTGGAGCACAATGCGCTTGAGATCTGGGATCGTACCCAGGATGTAATGAAGGGCGCGTTGAAGAAAGCCAATTGTTCCGCTGCGGATATTGTTGTGATCGGGGTCACCAATCAGCGGGAAACTGCTGTGGTCTGGGAAAAGTCTACGGGCAAGCCGATCTACAATGCCATTGTCTGGCAGGATACGCGTACTGATGAAATCTGTAATGAACTTGCGAAGGATGGCGGGCAGGACAGATTGCGTTCAAAGACGGGTTTGCCGCTTGCTACATATTTCTCTGGCCCGAAAATAAAATGGATATTGGACAATGTTGATGGTGCGCGTGCCCGAGCCGAAAAAGGGGAGTTGTTGTTCGGCAACATGGACACGTGGGTCATTTGGAATTTAACAGGGGCACACGTCACAGATGTGACCAACGCCTCGCGCACCTTGCTCATGAATTTAAATACGTTGGATTGGGACCCTGAACTGTTGGACTTGTTGAATATTCCACGCGCGATGCTGCCTGAGATCCGTTCATCGTCTGAAGAATATGGCAGGGCGAAGGTGGTTTTGGAAGGTGTGCCTGTTGCTGGAGACTTGGGTGATCAACAAGCTGCGCTCTTTGGCCAGACTTGTTACAGCGCGGGCGAGGCGAAGAATACCTATGGCACAGGCTGTTTCATGTTGATGAACATGGGCGAGATTCCTGTGCCTTCGAAATCTGGATTGCTGACGACGCTTGGTTATAAGATCGGAGATCAAAAGGCCGTGTATGCGTTGGAAGGTTCGATCGCGATCGCGGGAGCGTTGATCCAGTGGCTGAGAGATAACTTGGGACTGATCCAATCGTCGGAGGAGGTGGAAGCGCTGGCTAAATCTGTCGAAGATAATGGCGGCATCTACTTCGTCCCTGCATTTAGTGGGTTGTATGCGCCGTATTGGAAATCTGATGCGCGTGGTGTGATCGCGGGGATGACGCGTTATGTAAATAAGGGGCACATTGCACGGGCGGCGTTGGAAGCGACTGCGTATCAGACCTGTGAAGTGTTGGATGCGATGGAGCTTGATTCGGGTGTGAACCTCAAGGCGTTGAAGGTGGATGGGGGCATGGTGTTCAATGAATTGTTGATGCAGTTCCAATCTGATATTTTGAATGTGCCTGTGGTGCGCCCGAAAGTTGCGGAGACGACGGCGTTGGGCGCGGCATACGCGGCTGGACTCGCTGTTGGTTTCTGGCAGGATTACGATGAACTGCGCGCCAATTGGGGCAAGGACAAGGAATGGACGCCGCAGATGGGCATAAAACAACGAGAAGGTTTATACTCAGGTTGGAAGAAAGCAGTCACGCGTACATTTGATTGGGTGTAAAAAATGAATAGAAACGAAATTCTCTCAACTCTTAAAGAAAACCCTGATGTCTCTGTTCTAATTGTGGGGGCAGGTATTAATGGTATTGGCACATTTCGCGATCTGGCTTTAAATGGCGTGAACGTGTTGATGGTGGACCGCGGTGATTTTTGTTCTGGCGCGAGTTCGGCATCTTCGCACATGGCGCATGGCGGGATCCGTTATTTGGAAAATGGCGAGTTTCGTTTGGTGCGGGAAGCCGTGCAGGAACGCAACCGCATGATCAAGAATGCGCCGCATATTGTGCAGCCGCTCCCGACCACCATTCCCATTTTTCGATATTTCTCGGGGCTTTTCAACGCGCCCATGAAATTTTTGGGCTGGCTGGATAAACCCTCCGAGCGCGGGTCGATCATCATTAAGCTTGGTTTGATCATGTACGATGCCTACACTGGGAAAAATCGAACGGTTCCCCGTCATCAATTTTTGTCACGCGGTAGTTCGTTGAAGCTCTGGCAGAAATTGAATCCCAATATTGTAAATACAGCCACATATTACGATGGCTTGATCTCAGATCCTGAACGTCTTGCTGTTGAGCAGGTCTTGGATGCAGAAGCGGACAACCCCAATGCGCACGCGTTGAATTATGTCAGCATGGTCAGTGGACAAAAAGATACGATCATTTTGCGCGATGAGTTGACCGACGAAACCTATGAAGTGCGTCCGCAGTTGGTGATCAACGCCTCTGGCCCGTGGATCGATTTTTCCAACTATAACCTTGGCCTATCTACAAAATATATTGGTGGCACAAAAGGTTCACACCTGGTGTTGGATCACCCAGAATTGCGCCGTGAAATTGGCGATAACGAATTCTTCTTTGAAAATAAGGATGGACGTATTGTATTGATCTTCCCCTTGTATGATCGTGTGCTGGTGGGGACTTCAGATATCAAGATCGAACATCCTGACGAAGCGTTTTGTACAGATGAGGAAGTGGAATATTTCCTCGGCATGATCGCGCGTGTTTTCCCAACCATCAAAGTGACCCGTGAAAACATCGTTTTTCGGTTTACGGGTGTGCGTCCATTGGCTAGCAGCACAGCGAAGAGCACAGGACAATCGAGCCGTGACCATAGCATTGAAGTGTTAAGCGGTGATTGGACAAGTTTGAATTTCCCAGTCTATTCTCTCGTGGGCGGCAAGTGGACTTCCTTCCGCGCTTTCGCAGAGCAGGTGACAGACAAGGTGCTTGCTCACCTTGGAAAATCACGCCAGAAAAGCACAAGTGATCTTCCCATTGGCGGAGGTCGTGGCTATTCAACAGATGCGGCTGAACAGAAACGTCAAATTGACGGTTTCGCCGCCTGGACTGGGCTGGACCGTGAACGTTTGCAAACTCTGTATGTGCGCTATGGTTCACGCACAGAGGCGGTTGCCGCATTCATCAAACGCGGTACAGATGTGTCACTTAAGTCCATGCCTGAATATACACGCCGTGAGATCATGTTCCTTGCACAGTATGAAAAGGTTGAACGTCTTGACGATCTGATTCTGCGCCGTACCATGCTTGCCATGCTTGGGCGACTTAAGCAGGGGAGTATCGAAGAGTTGGCCGATGTGCTGGCTGAATCCTTTGGCTGGAATGCTGAAAAGAAAAATGCTGAAGCTGCACGCACACTCCGTTTGCTGGAGGAAAGGCACGGAGTTCGCTTTTGATATAAAGTAGGCAGGCTAAAATAAAAAGGATTCTGGTTACAGGCGGTGCGGGTTTCATTGGCTCGAATTTTGTGCGCCATTGTCTCAATATCGACAGGTTGATCTCTGTTGTGAACCTGGATGCTCTGACGTATGCAGGCAGTATGGAAAACCTCAGGGATCTGGCAGATGAGTCCCGCCACCTGTTTGTTAAGGGGGATATTTGCGATGCGGAACTGGTTCGCAAGTTATTGATCGAACATAAAATTGACACGGTTGTTCATTTCGCAGCCGAGACGCATGTGGACAGGTCCATTCTTGGGCCTGCACCTTTTATCCAAACCAATGTTACAGGCACGTTCACCCTTCTCGAAGCTGCGAGACAGGTATGGGGGAAAAACAGAAGCGGAAAAAGATTCCATCATGTTTCAACAGATGAGGTGTTTGGTTCATTGAGTTTGCAGGATGACGCATTCACCGAGTCCACGCCGTACGATCCGCATTCGCCATACTCCGCTTCGAAAGCCGCTTCAGATCATTTGGTTCGTTCTTATTTTCATACGTATGATTTACCAGTGACCATTACGAACTGCTCCAATAACTATGGCCCATACCAATTCCCAGAGAAATTGATCCCGTTGACGATCTTGAATGCACTGCGCGGACGTTCATTGCCTGTGTACGGTGATGGCATGCAGATCCGCGACTGGTTGTATGTGCAGGATCATTGCGAGGCGGTGCGCTTGGTGATCGAAAATGGCAGGCTTGGCGAAACCTACAATGTGGGCGGAAATAATCAGTCTCATAATATTGGTCTGGTAAGAAAGATCTGCCAGGTTTTGGATGAACTCCATCCAGCTTCAAGATCATATTTGTCGTTGATCACTCACGTCCCAGACAGGCCAGGACATGACCGCCGCTATGCAATGGATATTAAAAAGATACATGCTGAATTGGGCTGGTCTCCAAAACATGATCTGGAGAGCGGCCTGCGTGAAACGATACGATGGTATTTGGATAACCCTGAATGGGTAAAGAATTTTTTGGCGCAGAATGAATACGATGAATGGCTGGATCTGAATTATTCAGATCGGGGGGCGCAGTGAAAGGCATCATTCTTGCAGGTGGATATGGAACCCGCCTCTACCCGTTGACGCTGGGCATGAGCAAACAACTTCTGCCTGTGTATAACAAGCCGATGATCTACTATCCACTGTCCATGTTAATGCTGGCAGGTATCAGAGATATCTTGATCATTTGCACACCGCAGGATCTGGATCAATTTCGCCGCCTGCTGGGTTTTGGGTCACAGTGGGGTGTACGCTTTACGTATGCAGAGCAGGATCAACCGCGCGGTCTTGCGGAAGCGTTCATCATCGGCCGTGAATTCATTAACAATGAACCCGTCTGTTTGATATTGGGCGATAATATTTTCTTCGGCACAGGCTTGTGGGACGAACTTCAAGAAGCCGCAAAACTTACACACGGTGCCAGAATTTTTGCCTACCCCGTGCGCGATGTTTCTGAATACGGGGTCGTGGAATTTGATTCGTCAGGCAGGGTCATCAGTCTGGAAGAGAAACCTGAAAAGCCGCGCTCCCGTTATGCGGTGCCTGGTTTATATTTCTATGATGATCAAGTGGTGGATATCGCCAGCAGGATACAACCGTCTGCGCGTGGTGAATTGGAAATCACCAGCGTGAATCGCGTCTATCTTGAGCAGGGTCAATTGTTGGTGCAGCATCTTGGGCGCGGCATTGCCTGGCTCGATGCAGGCACGCATGAAAATCTTTTGCAGGCTTCCAACTTTGTGCAGACCGTTGAAGAGCGGCAGGGATTAATGATCGGCTGTCCCGAAGAAGTTGCCTACCGCATGAACTTTATCGACGCGAATCAACTGCGCCTGCTCGGTGAAAAACTCCAACAGAATGGGTATGGCAACTATCTTTTGCAATTGTTGAAGGAAGAAGGCGGGCAGGCTCCTCAAAATCTTGTCTCTTAGGAATGGTACAATCCCCGTTTGGAAAATCATGAAAACAGAAAAAACTCGCGTAGACATTGTTGTGCCAATCTATAATGAGGCTGGCGTTGTAGACCAGACCCATGCTCGCATCTGCAAAGTTGTGGATGCTCTTCCGCATGAGTTTCATTTTTATTATGTGGACGACGGTTCAAGCGACGGGACAGTTGATACGCTCCGAAAAATAGCAGACAACGACCCGCGCATTTCCCTGCTCCAACTCAGCCGCAACTTTGGGCATCAAGCCGCGCTGACAGCAGGCATGGACGCCACTCAGGGATCCGTGGTCATCACCATGGACGGCGATGGTCAGCACCCGCCAGAGATGATCCCGCAAATGTTGGATCTGATTGCGCAGGGATATGACGTGGTCCAAACACAGCGCATGGATGAAGCCCTGCCTGCCTCCTTCAAAAAATGGACATCGGGTCTTTTCTATCGTTTTATCAATTCGATCAGCGGTACGCGCATTTTGCCAGGCACTGCTGATTTTCGCGCACTTACCCGTCAGGCTGTGGATGCTCTGAAACAAATGCCTGAATACCACCGCTTCCTGCGCGGCATGGTCTCATGGATCGGTTACAAAACTGTCATTCTGCCGTACCAGCCTGAAGAACGCATTAGCGGAGTATCCAAGTATTCGCTCAGTAAAATGACGCGCCTGGCAATGGATGCGGTCTTTTCATTCTCGCTGGTTCCCTTGTACATTGGCCTAAGCTTTGGCGCACTCTTGTTTTGTCTGGCCGCAGTCGAAATGCTCTATGTGCTTTCCTTCTGGGTTACTGGGCGAACCTCCAGTCTTGCACCTGGCTGGAGTTCCTTGATGTTCGTGATCTTGATCGTAAGCGGCATGCTCATGGCCCTGCTTGGTTTCATTGGCGTATATGTTGGCTATATTTTTCAGGAAGTAAAACGCAGGCCCATTTATTTGCTCAAAGGGGATAAGCCAAATGAATGAAATTCGCTACCAGCCATTTCAAATCACTCTGTTACGACACGGCGAATCAGTAGGCAATGCCGAAGCCCGCTGGCAGGGACAGGCTGAATACCCGCTCACTGAAACAGGTCGTGCGCAGGCGCGTGCTTTGGCGAAACGCTGGAAGCATGAGAAAGTCATATTCGATCACATCATTTCAAGCCCGTTGGAGCGCACAAAAGAAACAGCCGAGATCATCGCGTCTGCGCTTGGGCTGCAGGTTGAATATGAACCCCTTTGGCTTGAAAGAGACAATGGCGAATATTCAGGGTTGACCGCTCATGAAGTTCGTCAAAATTTTCAGCATCCATCTTTCACCACACCCTATGATGCTGTCGGTGGTGATGGGGAAGGGGATTGGGAACTCTTCCTGCGTGCAGGACAGGCTTTGCATAATTTGTTGAAGCGTGAGCCCGCCAGATATTTGATCGTGTCTCATGGCGGGTTGTTGAATCAGGTCATGCATGCGGTCATCGGGGTTGCTCCGCAGGCAAATAATGCTGGAACTCGTTTTCGATTTGGCAACACTGCATTTGCGCAACTGATTTATTTTCCACATCAACACCGCTGGGCCATCGATAAACTGAACGACCATGCCCACTGGCGCGAAACAGAATAATTTTAATCACGTCTGATTTTTCATTCGGCGGGTCATTTCTTTTCATGAGGTCATTTTGCAATCATCCAATTCACAAAATTCATTAAAAGTTCTCGTCTTTGGCGCGGGTGCCATTGGCACATATTTCGGCGGTTCACTTGCGCTCGCAGGACATCAGATCGTCTTCGTGGATAGGCCGCAGATGGTGGAAGAATTACGCGAGCACGGCCTGCGCCTGGATCTGACCATCGATGAAAGAAGAAAAACGAAGGATGCATTCACGATCGAGCCGCGTGCTTTTGTGATGGCTTCATCACTGGAAGATGCTCTAAAATATGGCCCTTTTGACGTGGCGCTATTCGCGTTGAAATCCTTCGATACCGCTTCAGCGATGGAAGGCTTGAAACCTTTTGTTGATAAACTTCCGCCCATCCTGTGCCTGTCCAACGGCGTGGAGAATGAACAGGCGATCGCACGCGTGATGGGCCCAGATAAGGTCATCTACGGCACAGTTACGACTGCAATTGGCAAACGAGGCAATGGCAGTATCGTCCTCGAAAAATTACGCGGAGTTGGCATAGCGGCGGGGCATCCCCTTTCTGAAAAATTAGTAGCCGCGTTGGACGGAGCCTACCTCAAATGCCGTTTGTATCCTGACGCGCATAGTATGAAATGGTCGAAGATGCTGACCAATCTGATCGCCAACCCCACTTCCGCAATTTTGGACATGACCGCCGCGCAAGTGTTTGAAAATAAGAAATTATATAAACTTGAAATTGAAATGCTCAAGGAATGCCTTGCCGTCATGCAGGCACAAAATCTTGAAGTGTTTGATCTGCCAGGTACGCCCGTGCGCGCGTTGGCATTTGCCACGAAATTACCGCTCTGGCTTTCCAGACCTTTACTCGCCCGCGCCGCAGGCAGTGGACGTGGCGGCAAGATGCCCTCGTTCCACATTGACCTGCATTCGGGCCGCCCGCAAAGTGAAGTGGAATATTTGCATGGCGCCATTGTCCGCGAAGGCAGGGCGCGCAACATTCCAACACCTGTCAATGAATTGCTGACAAGAACGCTGGTGGCGTTGACCAACAAGGAAATTCTATTGGAAGAATTTGCGAACCAGCCAGAGAAACTATTAGCCAAATTAAAAAGTTGAACGTTCAACTCATTAAGCGAGATCATGTCCATTCAAATCAGCCAACCCAGTAAAGATATCGAAATTCACCTGCCCAATGGAAAGACCCTCTCAGGCCCGCGTGGCACGCAAGTGGGGCAGTTCCTTGCACAGGTGAAGGATGATTTTTCCGCGCCAATTGTGGCTGCGATCATCAACAACCAAATCCACGAGCTTACCTATCCCGTTGAAATGGAATCGAAATGCACGCCCGTCACAATGGATACAGCCGATGGCGCGCGCATTTATCGCCGTTCCCTTGTCTTTTTGTTGGAGATGGCTTTTTCCGATCTCTTTCCCGAAGCCAGGGTCAATATCGATCATTCTGTTTCTTCTGGTGGTTTTTATTGCGAGGTGACAGGCCGTGGGCCGTTGACGCAGCAGGAATTGGACGCGCTCAAATCCCACATGCGAAAAATGGTCAAACAGGATATTCCCTTTGAACGCAGGGAAGTTCCCATTCAGGAAGCGCTGGAATATTTTCAGAAACATAATTTCACAGATAAAGTTCGGCTGCTTGCCCATCGTCATAAGGATTACCTGACACTTTACATCCTCAATAACCACATGGATTACATGCACGGTTATATGACCCCGTCCACAGGGTATCTCAAATGGTTCGATTTCAATTTGATCAATGGCGGCTTTACCATTCAATTTCCGCGCCGCCATGCGCCCACGCAAATTGAACCGATCGGCGATTATCCCAAACTGCTGAATGCTTTTCGTCAATATGGCGACTGGCTGGAAAAACTTAATATTGATAATGTCGGCGCGCTGAATGATTCGATCGCCTCTGGCCGCGCAGACGAACTTGTGCTCGTCTCCGAAGCCCTGCATGAACAGAACGTGGCTGATATTGCCCAGCAAATTGTGCAAAAAGATGCGCGCATCATTTTGATCGCGGGCCCCTCTTCTTCGGGCAAAACAACAACGTCACGCCGCCTGGCTGTGCAGCTGCTCGCGCGCGGCGTTTCACCGTACCCGCTTGAACTCGATCATTATTTTGTCGATCGCGAGAGAACTCCGCTCGATGAAAACGGCCAGCCAGATTTTGAAACCATCGAAGCGTTGGATCTCACGCGCCTCGCGCATGATCTGGGAAAATTGATCAGCGGAGAAAAAATTCAATTGCCCCGATTCAACTTCAAGACAGGCCGAAGCGAAGAGGGTGACATCATCCAGTTGAAGGATGGACAGCCGATCATCCTCGAAGGCATTCATGGGATGAACCCGCGCCTCATTCCTGACCGTTGGTCTGATTCAGCATTTCGAGTTTATGTCTCCGCGCTGACACAGGTCAACCTCGACCGACATAACCGAGTTTCAACGACAGACACGCGTCTCATCCGCCGCATTGTGCGCGACGCGCGCGAACGCGGATATTCTGCAGCGCAAACCATTGGCCGCTGGGAATCTGTGCGCCGCGGCGAAAAGCGGCACATCTTCCCCTATCAGGAAAACGCGGACGTGATGTTCAACTCTGCGTTGGTGTATGAACTTTCTGTGTTGAAGCCGTTGGCCGAGCCGCTGCTGAGACAGGTTCCATACAACATGCCAGAGTTTATCGAAGCCCGCAGATTGCTCGCCTTTCTGGAATGGTTCCTGCCTTTGGATGTGGGTTTAATTCCTGCGAATTCAATTGTTCGTGAGTTTGTGGGTAATTCGAGTTTGAAAGATTTCAAGATCTGGCGCGGGTAAAAAAAGTAAAAAGTGATACGTGATGTAAAGCAGAACTCCGAGTCTAAAAAGACTCGGAGTTCTTTATTTTCTTGATAATTCACTACTTAAGATGTAATGATTATCCATTTGCTTTTCCATAATAGCGATCTGGCAATTTTGGGGATTATGCAGGCTTTCATACTCTTCAACACTCCAGTGAAACCAGCGCATTAGGAACAATCTCATTGTCAGGCCGTGAGAGACGATGAGCGCATTTTCAGGGAAATCAGTCTTTTCAAAATCCCTGTGAAGCGTATCGAGAAAACTGCTGACACGGTCGTAAACATCTGCGCCTGATTCACCATCGGGAATTCTATAATAGAAGGTGCTGAAGTTATCCCGTTCTTCAATGATCCCTTTATTATCATCAGGATGCCTTAAGTGTCCCCAGTCCTGTTCGCGGATTCTGGGGTCTTCAATTGCTTTGACTATGTTGTTGGCAATGGATTCTCGAATGAATTGAAAAGTTTCACGTGTTCTGTAAAAAGGGGATAGATACACGTAAATCTTTTCGTTTTCAAGGAGTTCTTTAATTCGCATTCCTGCTTGTTGAGCTTGTTGGATACCCACGGGAGATAATTTTAAAGCGAAATCTTGAATGGTTTGATACCGCGCATGATCGATGTTTCCTTCAGATTCACCGTGCCGAATTAGAATTATTCGCTTGGGTCTCATTTAAAGAACTCCTGAAAATTATTTCAAAATCGTTTCGATCTGTTCCAACTCAGATGAAGTGAAATTGAGATGATTCAACGCGCCCACTGCATCATCGATCTGTACAACTTTGCTTGCGCCGATCAAAACCGATGTCATGGTGTCGTGGCGCAGTACCCAGGCCAGCGCCATTTGCGCGAGCGTTTGTCCGCGAGATTGAGCGAGTTCATTTAGCTTTTGAACTTTCGCCAATTTATCATCGGTGATGTTGGCGGGTTTGAGGAAGCCATGCGCCTTGGATGCGCGCGAGCCTTCGGGGATACTTCCGCCGAGATACTTGTTGGTTAGTAGACCTTGTGCGAGGGGGGAGAAGGCAATACAACCAATGCCTTCCTCTTTCAACGTTTGGAGCAGGCCATCTTCGACCCAGCGATTGAACATGCTGTAGGAGGGTTGATGGATCAAACAAGGCGTGCCAAGCTGGCGCAGAATCTTCGCGGCTTCGCGAGCTTTCTCGGCTGGGTAATTGGAGATGCCCACATATAACGCCCGCCCGCTGCGGACGATGTAATCGAGCGCCTGCATGGTTTCTTCGAGCGGAGTTTCAGGGTCGGGGCGGTGATGATAGAAAATATCCACATATTCCAGGCCCATGCGTTTGAGGCTTTGATCGAGGCTGGAAACCAGATATTTGCGGGAGCCCCAATCTCCGTACGGGCCATCCCACATGGTGTAGCCCGCTTTGGATGAAATAATAAGTTCATCGCGATGTGGACGCAGATCTTTTTGGATGATCTGGCCAAAGGTTTCTTCAGCAGACCCAGGCGGGGGACCGTAATTATTGGCGAGGTCTAAATGGGTGATGCCGAGATCGAATGCGCGCAGCACCATTTCACGGCCGCTGGAAAAAGTATCCACGCCGCCGAAGTTGTGCCACAAGCCCAGTGAAACAGCAGGCAGTTTGAGTCCGCTGCGGCCTGAACGGCGATATTGCATGGATTGATAACGGGTGTCTGCAGGTAAATAATTCATCGGTTGCTCCAAAAAATATTATTTTTTATCCAGAGTGGAGTTGCGCACTGGGTGCAGGTTATATAAGTTTTTGTTCGATCAAACTATTTGCCATCGAGAGAATGGCTTCTTTACTTGTGCGTGGATTCCATTTGAGAATGCGTTTTGCCTTTTCGCTGGAGAGTTCATAATCCCAGCCTAGGCTGTCTGTCACGATCGCAACCTTTTTATCGAACAACGCAATGAAGCGGATCAGGAAAATTGGGAATTGAAAGGTGTTAATTTTATATCCGCGATTGCCATATTCCTTGTGCAAAATATCAACGATCTCTTTCAACCACAATACTCCGCCAGAGCAGATAAAACGATTGCCCGCGGCTTCAGGTGTGGACATGCCAAGCAGGATGGCGGCAGACACGTCACGCACGTCCACGAGACCCATCTTGATGCGCCCCACGCCTGGCACCTGTCCAAGCATCAGCGTTCGCACCAGCTCCACCGAAGTTCTGAAATTCTTATTCGGGATCGGCCCAAGGATCAACGGCGGGTTGATCGTCACCAGTTCCATTTTATTTGTGTTCTCGGCGCTGTTAATGAAATCCCATGCGGCGCGTTCGGCGAGGGTTTTGCTTTTGGGGTATGCGCCAATGCTGTCCAGTTTGGACCAGTCATCTTCTGTGAAGGTTTTGTTTTCACCATTGTGACCAGATGAAATTGCGGCAACAGAGGAAACCTGCACCACGCGTTTTATCTTTCCGCAATGTGCGGCACGCAAGACTCGCAATGTCCCTTGTACGGCGGGGATGATCAATTCGTCTTCATGAGTGGGCTCATACAACGGAAACGGCGACGCGACATGCAGTACATATTCGACATCTTTCATCGCTTCATCCCAACCTGCATCCTGCTCCAGATCCCCTGAAATTATCTCCAGCCGATCATTTGCCTGCACGTACTTTGAGATCGTCTCGCGTACTTCCGCTTCCTTCGATAGCGAACGAATCGTTCCGCGGACTGTGTAGCCTTGTTCCAATAATTGAATGATGGTGTGAATGGCGAGAAATCCGCTGGCACCTGTGACGAGAATGGGCGATGATGAAACGGTCATGTTTAGAAAATTCCTTTGAGTAATAGTGATGTGATAACCCCAAATGCCCCGCATGAAAAATTGACCCAGTCATTGTCCAGCCACTGCCAGCCGCGGATGTGAACTGTCTCTGTGCCGCAGGTGTGCAGTGGATGTTTCTCGGTCTCTTTTTTGTCTGTGGGGCAGTAGTACATGGCTTGGACTGTTGCGCCGAGGATTGAGTCAAAGAGTGCGCCAGCGAGTCCGCCCAAAGTGACAATGATGAAGATCGAGGCAGAATCAGCTATCGGGTTAAGAAGGGAGGCGAGGATGCCGATGATGGCAGAGCCTGCCAGAGATGCGAGTGTGCCTGTTAATGAGATCCCGCCCGAGGTGCCTTTTTCCACAATTTTATTTAGGTTGGTGATCATGCGCGGCGGGTGCGGATTCAGAACGCCGAGTTCGGTGGCCCAGGTATCGGCGTTGACTGCGGCGAGCGCGGCGGCGAAACCAAGCCAGGGCCAGAGTTCGTTGGGAAAGAAAAAATGCAGGGCGGCAAAAAAGGTTGCGATGCCGCCGTTGCCAAAGACCTGACCCGCGTCGCGTTCATGACCTTTGGAAAATTTTTCGTCGAGACCTTGTTTGCGTTTTTTGAATGCGCGGCTCAACGCGGAAGATGTGATGAAAAATGTGAGCAAAAGAATTGCCCATTGCCAGCCGCCAATGCCAAAGATGATCGTGCCCGTGATGATGGCGGCCACAACTCCACTTTTGTTGAGACTGTGAGCTTTGTATGCGAGAAATGCAACGAGAAGTGCGAGAAGAAAGCCAAGAGATAACTGCATGTTGTTTCAGCCGAAAGTAAAAGGTCTGACGTTTGACTTTCGAACTTTGACCTCTTAAATGGGAGTTGTGATGATGAACAAAACTGCGAGCAGGAACAACAAACTGGTGAGCATGCTTGAACCCCACACAATGAATGCCAGCACGCGTTCGCGTTCCCAACGATAGAAATATAAACCAGCGATCCAACCCACTACAGAAAGCAGAAGGCTCGCCACAGGAAAGATGATCAACTGTGAAGATGGGACGGTTTCAAGCGCACTGCCCACAAACTGCGGACCCAACGCAATGCGCGGCGTTGATGGAATGATGAGGCTGGCCCAAATGAACAGGCCCAGGTTTAGGAACAACGCAGTCAACCAAAGATAACGCGCCAGTCCGCTTTCCCAGGCCTGCGTAACCACGAAAGACGGATACACAGATTTTGCTTCGGCGGGGGAGAGACTGCCCATTTCTGTTGCGCGTGCAAATGTTTGTGTGAGCGCGGCAGGGTTTTCAGGCGAGATCGCAAAGACACGTTTTGCGGTGGCGATCAATAAAAGTTTATGTACATCGGATGCGAGAAATTCCACCACGCCAAGGTCAGGATGGCGGCGCACGCCGAGCAGCCCGCCAGGCAATGGCATGGATGGCAGCACCAAAGGATTCGTTAGATCTTCTGCAGGGCGCATCCATTCGATATCTGTCAGCGGAATATCTTCCACGCGCAAGCCCCAGTTAATGGCGAGGCTGTCGCGGTCCATGTGATAGTCTGCGCGCCATAAAGAATACGCGCGATACGCGAGAAATGGGATCGGCGCGAAAGAAAGCAGCAAGGCCAAAAGTGAAATTAAGAATGCAGGCCCAACGTCTGCGCGCGAAAGGTTGATGAATGCAACGACGGCAATGATCGTCAATACAAGAATGATCGCACCATGCACGATCAAGCCGCGTCTCTTCGGTGGGGGAAAGTGACCGACGTTCATGCCTTGCTTATTTCATCGCGAAGAATTTCGCAAACATAATTTACCTGTTCCTCGGTCATCACACCGCTGAACGGCAGGGCGAGTCCGCGCTGGCCAAGATCTTCGGTCACAGGATAATCGCCTTCCTTGTATCCAAACTTCTCCACGATGTAGGGCTGCAAGTGAATGGGCAAAAAGTATGGCCGCACGGGAATTCCGCGTGCGGTTAATTTCTTTGCCATTTCATCGCGGTTGATATTTTTATCAAAGCGGATGACATACACGAACCACGACATGCGCGTCGTGAAGGATTCAATGAATGGAGTTTCAACGCCCACGATTTCAGAAAGCCGCGCTTCATACCACGCCGCAACCTGCTCCCGTTTCGAAAGAATTTCATCCAGCCGAGACATTTGTGAAGCGCCCATCGCCGCAGACATTTCGTCGATGCGGTAGTTGTAGCCGAGGTGGGTGTGTTGCAGCCAGGTGTCGCCAGGGGCGCGTCCCTGATTGCGTAAGGCGCGCATGTAGTTCGCGGCTTTGTCGTCGCTGGTGATGATGACTCCGCCTTCGCCTGTGGTGATCTGTTTGTTCGGGTAGAACGCAAAGATGCCAAAATCACCGAGTGTGCCAGCCTGTTTGCCTTTATAGGTTGCGCCCAATGCTTCGCATGAATCTTCGATGACGGTTAATCCATGCTCTTTGGCGATGGCGTTGATCGCGTCCATGTCTGCGGGTTGACCAAACACGTCCACAGGCAGGATGGCTTTTAGTTTTCCATGATTCTCTGCGCCTTTGCGCGGCAGGATTTTTTCGATATTCTTCGCGGCTTCTGCGATGAGTTTAGGATCGATATTCCCCGTGCGTGGGTCAATATCCACAAAGACGGGGATGGCATTCTCGAACAGCAGCGCATTGGACGAAGCCACAAATGAGAACGGCGTGGTGATGACAAGGTCACCTGCGCCAATGCCCGCCGCACGAACGCACAGGTGCAGGCCCGCTGTCCCTGAGTTGACGGAGATGGCATGCTTCGCGCCTGTCAGATCGCAGAAGGTCTTTTCGAAATCGGTGGTGTATTTGCCCATACTTAAGTTGGGCGTGTTGATGACGTTGATCACAGCCTGACGGTCTGCATCGGTCAAATCAGGGGAAGACATGGGGATATTCATAGGTTGGGTCATATTTATTTTAGTATTGCAGAAGCGGTATTTCCGCCCCTACAAGAGTTCCTCAATTATTTTTTCCAGCGCAACAAGTTGGTTTTCTTTCTCTTTTCGCTGCTTCAATTCTACCATTCCATTTTGGAACGCTTTTTCTCCAACCGTCACGCGCATGGGACAGCCGATCAGGTCTGCGTCGTTGAATTTGACACCCGCGCGCTCGTCACGATCATCAAAGAGGACGGAAATGCCCGCGCTTTGCATCGAGTTGTAGATCTCTTCAGCTTTTTCGAGGGTGTTGATGGTCTTGCCAGGAATGTGCATGAGATACACATCGAATGGTGCCGCAGATTTTGGGAAGGTCAGGCCTTTTTCGTCGTGATGAGTCTCTGCGAGGGCAAGCAGAATATTTCCAAAATGGAATTCGGAGTTTGCCGAAAGGCTGATGGCCGTACTTTCCGAAAGCGGATTTCCGCAGTGGACGCAGGCATCACCTGCTTTGGCTTCGGTTACGTCCGCAACGAGTTCGGCAGAATAATCGCGTGGGTAATTTGTATGCTTGAAGTGATAGCCCGCATCATTTGCGCCTGCTACAAGATTTTGTGATTGCGCGATCAAGTCATCCACGATGATGAGCGCGTTCTTCAACCCGATGGGTGAGGCGTAGCCAGCCACTGCGCCAGCGTTGACAATTTCCTCTGCTGTCGCCGCACGGACGTCACCGACGAGATTTTTCAACTTGGCTTCGCTGAGCTGCATGTCACCGCGTGTGACGATGAAAATAAATTGGCCGTCTGATATGCGCGTGTACATTAAGGCTTTGGCGGTTTTCTCTTTGGGTACATTCAGAAAATTCGCAAGCGACTCGATGGTGCTGCAATCGGGGGTCAACACTTTTTCGAGCGGAAGTTCGTCTTCGTGGGGCAGGGCGGTCTTTTTGAATTGCGCGAGTTCGAGGCGCTCGGTATATTTACAATCCGCGCAATGGATGATCTCTGTATTGCCCGTGGAAAGTGGAAAGTAGGTTTCGTGGTCGTTGTGTAATAAAGGCAAAGAAAGATGAAAGAGGAAAGAAGGATCGCTGGATAGTTTTTGCAGGTGTGAAATGGCTTCTTTGCCGAGCGGCAAAATTTCATTTTCACGGCTCAAATATCCCGCGCGGACGAGGAAGGCGAAGCCTTCTGTCCGCGCATTGTTGGGGGCTTCACGCTGGGTTTGGATTTTTAGGTTTGTATATTTCATGAATATAAATTCCCCTCTCTTTTTAGGAGAGGGGAAAGAAAGTTTAGGCTTCGCCTTTTTTCTTGCGCATGATCTTTTGCGTGGATTCAATTGCGGGCATGATCGGGTCTGGTGTTGGGATCTGGATGGCTGCTGTTTGTGCGATGGATTCTTCCACAGCGGCTTCCGAAGGCGTGGTGTCAGGAACAGGCTCGAGATTAAGTTCGACCGTTTCTTCCATCCGAATTTGGCCGCGCAGGAATGCGCCTTCTTCGGTCACGAATGCGGTGGTGACCACGTCTCCCCACACACGCCCTGAGGCGCGGATCTCCAGTTTTTGGGTGGTGATGTTGCCGCGCACTGCGCCCGCCACAATGACGGTGTTGGCGCGCACGTTCTGGCAGGTGACACGTCCCGTTTCGCCGACGACCAACATGCCGCGCAGGGCGATCTCGCCTTCGAATGCGCCTTCAATACGGACGCCGCCCGTGCCGTTGATGCTGCCGTGCCAGATCAGCCCAGTGCCAAGCACCGAGGTGATGCGTTCGACGGCTTGCACGGGTTGCGGGGTTTCACTCTTTGAGTTTTTCTCAGGGGGGGTGCTGTTGCGTTTAAACATGTTGGAGTAATTTTACCGTGAAATGGAAAAGAGGTTTTGTTTGCTCAAAGGATGTAACAGATTTGTAAGCAGATAAGCCTTAATAAATTAGATATTCCCTGTCTGATTAGGTAGAATTATGCGATTAAGTGTTGGAAATTACCCATTATTTTTAAGAGGAGAGAATACCTATGAAGAGAAAATTTTATATTGTGATCAGTGTTTTCGCTATTTCCATGTTGCTGCTTGCAGCTTGTGGAGGCGGAGAAGCAACAACAGCACCCGTTCAGGATGCAGGTGAACCAACAACTCAGACCCAGTCTACAGAAGCGCCTGTTGCTGAACAGTTCGTTTTACATGTTACCAATATCAAAGGTTTGGTTGAAGTACGTGCCAGTGCAAATGACGAGTATGCCCCTGCGGAAGTTGGGCAGGAACTTGGTGAAGGCGCGCAGATCCGCACTGGTGCAGATGGTATTGTCGCTTTGTATCGTGATGCGATCACCATGGTGATCATTGACGTTAATTCCGAGGCACAGATCAAAACCCTGGGCGGCACTGTTGAAGTTCCCATCACAATTATTTCTGTCCTCACGGGTGCAGCCGCTCTTGAACATCATGCAGAAAAATTGCCAGAAGGTGCAGTGCTCAGCATTGAAACCCCTGAAGGCAATACGGGTCAGATCCTTGGTTCTACAGTTCGTGTGCAATACAACCCTGAAACCAAACTTATGACCGCTACGTGTTTGACTGGAACATGTAATTTTGTGCGCGGCGATCAAACACTTACTCTGCAAGCAGGGCAGGCTGTAGACATAGAAGGCTTGCAGCCTCCTCCAGGTTCTCCCGAAGAAATGTCCACTGACCAGGCAAATCAATTCCTGGCCATGGGTACTCAACTTTGCGGTTGTCAGATCACAATTGGCGAGATCCGTGATGGTGGTCTTGAGCAGACTTCACCTCCCCCGGCAAATTTGGAAGGCGGAGAAAATACTTCTGGTGATGGTTCAGAAAATAGCAACGACGCTACCAACACCAATGATTCTGATAACAGCAATGACTCTGGCAACACCAATGACTCTGGCGGTGGCGATGACTCCAGTGGTGGCAGTGATGATTCTGGTGGCGGCGACGGTTAGAAGCCAAAACCCTGTTTGATCAAGGGTAGTTAAATAAAAAAATGACGTGCGGTTCCTATTTGGAACTGCACGTCATTTTTATTTACTTGTTTATTCTATTACTCGCTTTTTTCTTCTTTCGTGCTCATTTGTACGCCGACCGTATTGAACCCAGAGTCAACATACAGCACTTCACCAGTGATGCGCTGTGAAAGGTCAGAAGCCAGGAACACAGCCGAGTTACCCACATCTTCAATGGTCACATTTTCGCGCATGGGAGATATATCTGCGAAGTGTTTGTACATATCGCGGAAACCGCCCACACCCGCCGCAGCCAATGTGCGGATGGGACCGGCCGAGATCGCGTTGACGCGAATCTTCTTCGGGCCGAGGTCATAGGCGAGATAACGAGTGGATGATTCGAGTGCGGCTTTGGCCACGCCCATCACGTTGTAATGCGGCGCAACTTTTACCGAGCCGTAATAAGTAAGGCACATGATCGAAGCGCCAGGGTTCAAGTAAGGCAGAAAAGCATTGGTCAACGCGATCAAGGAATACACGCTGATGTCCATGGCATTCTTGAAACCGTCACGGCTGGTTTCGTAGTAGGGTCGGCTCAATTCCTCTTTCCCAGCAAATGCGATCGAATGAACCAGCACATCAATTTTCCCGAAATGCTTGGCGGCCTTCTCGGCAGTTAATTTGATC
>JAVBXV010000353.1 GCA_030824405.1 Anaerolineales bacterium
AAACCTGCTTCACCGAGGTCTGCGAGTGCGAGAATAATTTTTTCTCTGCAGCGGCTCAAGAGTCCGCTGACCAAACGCGCGAGGGCCAGCTTTTCATTGTAGACTTCGTCTGCGTCTGTCCAAATGCGCCCCAATTCCCAGTGACGTGAGAGCACGTAGGGATGCGTCAGCGGTTGCGAGACCCGCTCTGCCCAGCCGTTCGAACCTGGGTCGAGCCAGAATTGAATGGTGACGGGATGGTTCATCATTAAGAACGTATGCGCGGGCGCAACCAGCACAGCATCTTTATTTTCACTGCGCCATGATTCCAAATATTGCGCGGCGATCACGCCGTCTTCCAGCATGGTGAGATATTCCCTGCCGAGATCGAAGGCGGGATTATCCATGTTGACATAGGGCGGTTCCATTGCGTAACGAAATTTTTTGATCGATTCGATCAGGCTCGCTGCCACGCGCACCGCGTCCATGTTGTCATTGTTGTGGAAACCGTAGCTAGGTTGGGAGATCACTTCGCCGAATAACTTGCGCAGGAAGAAATCCAACGGCAGGGGAGCGGCGGCGCGATACTCCATAAGCCAGTTTCGCAGTGTGGTGTAGCGCTCGCCGAGTGCGTAGGTGATGCGATCTTGCATTTGCGGGTTGATCTCGTCGAAGCCAGAAAGTTTGAGATCTTTTTGGCGGTAGACGATCTCTGTTAATAGTTGTGCACGCACAAGATCTATATTCAACGCGAACATGAGCGCATGTGACATGTCAAATTTATTGGGGTGGACATTCCAGTGTGGGTGCGCCAGTGCAGACAAGGTCAACAGGGTTTGGCTGGCAGGTTCATCATGCAGTGAGCGTGACGGACGATGCGTGCGCCACGGGATCTGGTTTTGCTCAAGGCGATGAGTGATCGAAAAACGCAGCGCGTCTGACAAATACGGCGCGAGGATAACGATCTCAGATGCAGGCACACCTTCATTGATAAAGTCTGTAATTTTGCCAACGACCTGATCTAGCATTTCGGGATAGAAACGCGCCATCAAAATATCAAAAGCTGATTTTTCACTATCCCCATATGTTTTTCTTGTAGTGGCTGTAATTGCGCTGACCAATCCATCTGACAACTCAATGACCGCTTCGGAGGAGACGAAGCTCTCATTAAGTGAAATGACCGCTTCACAATCTTCGCTCAGGGTTGCGCCTGTCACTGCGTCACCACCAAGAAAAGAGCGGAAGCCCGCATCTTCATCGTAAAGTATCAAAACAGATTCGAAATCTGTGCTCCATTCGTGGACAATGTCATGCGCGCGCGGAATGTCCTCTTCTGGGTTGTCGTAGATCAAATGACGATAAGTGCTGGATAGATAATCACGCACCTGTGGTTGCGGCCAGAGAACTTCTGTAAATAATTCCAATTGCAGCGAGAAATCCAGCAGATTGTTCTCGTAGCAATACGTGCGAAATAAATTTGCACATTCCTGCACATCCGCATAGATGCGGCGTTGGACAGGGTCACCGAGCCAGGCTGAGTCCAGACGTGTGCTCAGTTCTGTGTGCGGAAAGCCGATCAGCGCGGCTTTGTTGAGGTTGTCTAATATTTGGGAATACAAACGGTTGCGGTCGATGGTTAGTGATTCGAAATAACCTTTGTCCAACAAGGGGCGCACGATATAAGCCATGTAGTATTGCGCGGTTTCCAGCGTCAGAAAAACGGGCGCGCTTTGCGGAAATTTGAATCCCGCGCTTTCAGCGGCGATCGGCCAGAACAGATCACACATGCGTTTGGCGAGGCCGCCGATCGTGGCAGAGGTCACTTCACCGCCTGCCATGTGGGACGGGCTATGCAACAGATCGAGATACGGCTCCTGCAAAGTCCGCTGCGGGGTGAGCATGAGAATAGAATCCGCAGGGATACCTTGCGCGAGTAAAAAGCGTAATCTTTCCACGCCTGCTGTCGTTTTTCCACTCCCTGCCCGACCCGTAACGAAGAGGCGTGAGTTGAGAGGAGATTCTATGATCTGACGCTGTTCCATGTTGAAGTTAAACATAAGGCTAGGGTACAGGAGGGCGGGGGATTTGTCAACTATTCACAGTGGAATGTTGCCCGCCAATAAGGTTGTTATGGAAAACAAATTAAAGTATAGTAGGCCCAGTTTATTTTTGCGTCTATAAAACACATTCAAAATATTTTCAGGAGATGCCCCCATGCCCGCACCTATTAAAGGATCGTTGAGAAGCAGTGCCGTAGTCCCCGCAAAATCATCCGCTGGTTCCTACACCAAGTTTTCCGACAAACTCACCAGCTCTATTACCGACATCGTCAAGATCATCGAACAGCACAAAGAGATGATCGACACCATTCAAGAGATCGCCATCGAGTTGACCAGCTCCATCGGCTCGCTGCACACCCTCACTGTTAAATATGCACGCACCGCTAATCAAATTCTGGATGGTCTTCTGCCCATTCTTCGCAACCTTCCCATCATCCCGAAAAATATCATGCAGTTGCTCACCAACCTGGAAAGCGTTACCCAGAAGATCATCGATAATGAAGCCACCACCGTCAAAACAATTACCGATGTGCAGTCAGGTCTGCGCACGGGCGATGTGAACAAGATCAAGGGACATGCCACCCAATTACAGGCCGTCTCCAAGACCTTGACCGCAATGCTTCCCAAATAGGGAGCAGAGGAAGTGCACCGCCTCTTTCTGGGCCATGAGCCTGCTCCGCCTCCCAGACCGTGTGGCCGCTTTGGCATTTCCTCCTTAAAGCCGTGCGGAAATATCGTTGACAATTGTTAGCCCCCGCATGTATAATATTGTCCGCTTCTGCCCCGGAAGTAAAAACTGGGGCAGTTGGCTATAAAAAACCCAGCTTCCCCTCAATTCGGCGTAGAGTGTACTATCTCCGCGGGATGTGCGGCGAAGTGAATGACTGGAGAATAATAAAATGAGATTTGCAATCGTTGAAAGTGGCGGCAAGCAGTATCGCGCCGTCGAAGGCACCACTATTGATGTGGATCGCTTGGCCCATGATCTGGGTACAAAGTTTAACCTTGAGCGCGTCCTCCTTATGGGAGATGGTGACACGATCATGGTTGGAACTCCTGCTGTAGATGGCATTCAAGTTTCTGCCACAGTAGTTGAACATCTCAAAGGCCCCAAGGTTGTTTCATTCAAGTATCGCCCCAAGAAGCGTATCCGTGTTAAAGGCGGACATCGCCACCAATACACTCGCTTGATGATCGATTTCATCGGCAAGGCTGGCGAAGAGCGCAAGGTTGAAAAACCTGTGGCAGCCAAGAATGAACCCAAGGTCGAAAAAGCTGAAGCGGAAGAAGCGCCAAAGGCTGAGAAGCAGGTAAAGGCCAAGAAAGAAGCGGCTCCTAAATCTGCTGTAAAGAAAACAGAAAAGACTTCCGAAAAGAAGCCTTCCACGACCAAGAAATCTGACAAGAAGTAAAGTGAGGTAGAAATGGCTCATAAAACTGGTGGCGGATCAACCCGCAACGGACGTGATAGCAATTCCCAGCGCTTGGGTGTAAAGCGTTATGCAGGCCAATTTGTTCTGTCTGGCAACATCCTTGTTCGCCAGCGTGGAACAAAGATCAA
>JAVBXV010000179.1 GCA_030824405.1 Anaerolineales bacterium
TCGCACTTCCGATCTCGTTTCAACAATTGATCAACGCATCGCTCAATATGATCGATGTCATCATGGTGGGGCAGTTGGGCGAGGCCTCCATCGCCGCGCTTGGGCTGGCCAACCAGGTTTTCTTTGTGCTGATCTTATTGCTCTTCGGCACAACCAGCGGCATGGCCATCTTCTCTGCTCAGTTTTGGGGCAAGCAGGAGATCGAGCCCATTCGCAAAGTATTGGGCATGAGCATTATTGCCACCTCATTATTTGCGCTGGTCTTCACTCTTGCCGCCGTCCTCATCCCAGAAGTTGTTTTGGGTCTGTACACCAATGACGCCGAAGTCATCCACATCGGCTCGCAATATCTGCGTATCGTCGGCTTTAGTTACATCCCTGTTGCCATTGCCACTTCATATATCGCCGTACTGCGCAGCATCCAACTGATCCGCATCACCGTCATCGCAACCACCACTGCTTTGGTTTTTAAGACGATACTTGGCTACATGCTGATCTTTGGCCTTGGAGGATTGCCTGCACTGGGAGTACGAGGCGCCGCGATCGGCACCGCCTCAGGCTGGACCCTTGAACTGATTCTGCTTATTGGCCTCGTCTACACTCAGAAGACTCCTCTGGCTGGCAGTCTGAAAACATTATTTTCTTTTGATCTTTCATTCTTTGTGCGGGTGCTGCGTACCGCTCTGCCCGCCATGGCAAACGAGTTGTTTTGGTCTGTGGGCATCACCACCTACAACGCCATCTACGCCCACATCGGCACAGATTCGATCGCCGCGGTTAATATCAACGCAACCATGGAGGAACTTGGCTTTGTGGTATTCATGGGACTTGGTAATGCCTGCGCCGTGATGGTGGGGAACCGCATCGGTGCAGGGAAGAAAGAGGAAGCCTACGAAACTGTCCGCCGTGTGGTGATCCTCAGTGTCTCTGCTGCGTGGCTTGTGGGCATAGTCGTTATTTTATTGCGTGACGCTGTGATCGGGCTGTATGATCTTTCGCCAAGCGGCGCGTATAACGTCCGCATGTTGATGTTGATGATGGCCTGCACGTTGTGGATTCGCATGTTCAACTTCTCCACTTTCATCGGTGCGTTACGAGCAGGCGGTGACACACGCTTCGCGCTCATCATGGAGATTTGTTCGATCTGGTTGATCGGTGTCCCTGCCGCGTATATTGGCGCGTTTGTATTACACCTGCCTGTATATTATGTGTATCTCATGGTGATCCTTGAAGAGATTGTCAAAGCCTTTGTCAGTTCCTGGCGTTTCAGATCCCGCAAGTGGATTCATGATCTGGTCAACGAGCCTGCGGTTTAATAAAAAAGAGAGACACGAATTTCGTGTCTCTCTTTTTTATTATTGATCTAGTTCCACTTTTACTGGAACCCATCTTTTTCTAAGCCATACTTGCCAGACAATGAAACCCATGCCTGCCAGCATGCCAAGTGCCAGTGCGTACGGCACCGCTTGTTTGACGATTCCGCTGAGCAAATGCCATTCATGCCCAAGGAAGTATCCTGCGCCAATGAATAGGGTGCACCAAATATAAGCGCCTGCAAATGTGGCCGCAAAGAATGCAGGGAATGACATGCGCGTCAGCCCCGCAGGGATCGCGACCAGTGTACGGATTCCAGGCAGCAGCCTGCCGAAGAATATGAATCCTGTGCCCCAGCGTTCAGCCATGCGTTCCACGCGTTTGATGTGACGCATATCTATGCGGAAGAATTTTGCCATGCGGTCTACAACAGGGCGTCCGCCCAATCTGGCGGTCCAGTAGAGGATGGAGGCGCCGATCACACTTCCGATGGCGGCGGCCAGCCCACCCCAAAATACGGTTGAGAATGGCAGTCCGTGTGCATCGATCAGCATCCAGCCTGCAAACCCGAGCACCACTTCACTGGGAGTGAGCCCCGTTGCATTTTCGATGATCATAATAATGGTTACGCCCAGCCAACCCAGTTCATCATATACAACTCTCAGGGCGTTCAAGATCGTCATTTCAAGTTTATCTATCATTTTAGGTATCTCTCTTCTCTAATTTGTTTTCCACAATATTTTGTTGATATTAATCGGTGAAGTTAAGGAGCGGTTTAGAAAAAAATCAGAGTTTATTAATTCAAGAGAATTTTTAGCCTATGCTTGAATTTTGATGGCGGTGTATTTTGCTCCGCCGCGCATTTTGCCGAGGAAACCAAAGACGTAGAACATGGCGCCGTATTTTTTCTTCATCAATGTTTCCACGTGTTTGATTGTTTCAGGAGATTCATCTGTTTGGGCGCGGGCGTCCATCCATTCGCCAGTGGGTTCACCTGAACCTGTCGAAGGCGCAACGCGGACCGTGCCGTCGCGGCGAATCCGCTTGGCTTTGCCGGACCCAGCCTGGGTCCAGACTTGAAGCGCTTCTCCATCTTGCACAAACCAGACAGGAGTTTTGACTCCCTGCCCATTTTTGCGAAAGGTTTCGATGTTGAGATACTGCTGTTTTTCAAATTGTTTGAATGTCATGGGAGTCCTTTGTAGTGATTTGATTTCCAATTGCTGAATCTTTGCTTGCCAAGATTGGAGAGTAAAAGTGTCATGCCAAATATGATCAGGATGTTGGTGATGAAGAAGAAGACTACTTCTTCAAGCGGCAGGATGCCAAAAAATAAAATACCCGTGGTTTGATCTTTTGCAATCGACCAGGTAGTGTCGGTGAGTGCGACGATATCCATCAACGAGAGATACGTGCCAGGGACGAGGATGCCAAGCAGAACGAGTTTACGGTGATACCAGAGAATATCTGCGCCGTAGAGTAGCTGCGGGAAGATGGCGGGCAGTGCCCAGAAGAGGGTGATGGAGAGATAGGTGATGGGTTGGTTGTCGCCGAAAAATAAAGCAGTGAAGATGACCCATGTGAAAAATAGAATCACAGAGGCGGTAATGCGCGCGGTGATGGACGGTTGGAAATTTTCTTTCGGTTCTGCAATTCTTCTTGCGAGGAACCACCACCACAGACCTGTCAGGATGGTTTCGACAACGAAGAATGTATATTCTTCGATCGGGACATAGCCAAAGACGATGCCTGTAACGAGGTCTGGGTTGTAATACCAAACGCCTGTCGCAACGAGATAGTTATCCCATGGAGTGGTGTACACCACGGCAAGGATGACGTGTATAAGAATAGCCATCCACACGCCGCGGCCATTTTGAAAGCCGAGTGTGGGTTTGTTGTTTTTGTTATCCCACCATGTGATGGCGAGAAAAACAAAAATGGGAAATACGAGAAAGCGAAGGAGGAAGCCAAAGTAGGTCATTTTTTATTCCGTAAGTTTTATAAATAAAATATACAAGGATATTTTTTGTAAAAGTTTTTTCTTTGTATTTAGTCTCTTTTGCAAACCTTCATCAGCACGCCTGGGCGTGGTTCCAGTGTGGCGCCCATGTGCGCGTGGATTGTGTGGCCTGTGAATTCAAATGTATATGTCTGAAGCAGGCGCGCCATCACGATGCGTGCCTCAGCCTGACCAAACGCCGCGCCAATACACGCCCGTGGACCGCCACCAAATGGAATGTAACTCATTGGCGGAGTCTTGCGTCCGTGGG